>NZ_RAWD01000203.1:0-17867 GCF_003612065.1 Corallococcus sp. CA047B | reverse complement strand
GGGTGGGCCATGGTTCGCCGGTATAAACCGCCCGGCCCCGCGCTTCACCCCTTCCCTGTCACCCACCTGCCTGCTCAGCCGGCGACAGGGCGCCAGCTCAGCTGCTGGCGGCGGCTGTCGCGCGCCATGCGGTCGGCCCGCCGGTGGGCGAGGTCCGCCTCGTACAGCGCCCGCGCGTAGCGCACCCGAGCCGCCTCGGTCCCGCTGGCAAGCTCGCGCTCGGCCGCCTCCAGTTCGCGGCGCGCGTCCTGAAGCTGCTGCTCGGTTCCGTTCGTCCACGTCATGCCCGTGACTCCTGAAGAAGATGTGTCGCGTGAGGTACCGCGTGTCCCCGCATGCATTGCAGGGGTTGGACCAACCGCACCGTTGGAGCCCCCAGAAACGCAACGCCCTGGAACGACGAGGTGTCGCGGCGCGGCACGGCCCCAGAGGGTGCGCAAGGTGTTTCCCAGCGGCGCGAATGGGTGGACGCGGGCGGATGGAAAGTTTCAGGCCCGCTTGCCCCTCCCCCGAGGACGAGCCGGAGGCAATCGTCGCCCCCGTGGGTCGTCTACAGTCGCAACCGTGACAACACCACCTCCCGCCCTTGAAGTGCAGGGCCTGCGAAAAACCTATCACCGCGCGTTCGGCCGGGGCGGCCACGAGGCCCTCCGGGGCATGGACCTGGTGGTGCCTTCGGGCAGCGCCTTCGGGCTCATCGGCCCCAACGGCGCGGGTAAGACGACCTTCATCAAGAGCGTGCTCGGCATCGTGCGGCCCACGGCAGGCACGGTGCGCGTGCTGGGCGGATCCCCGGAGGATCCGGCCATCCGCGCGCGCATCGGCTACCTGCCGGAGCGGCTGCACCTGCCGGGCACGTGGAAGTCGCCCGCGTTCCTGGCCACCGTGGCCCGGCTCAAGGGGCTGAAGCCGGATGCGCCAGCGCTGCTGCGCCTCCTGGAGCGCGTGGGGCTGTCGGACGCGGTGGACCGGCGCATCGGCGGGTACTCCAAGGGCATGCGGCAGCGGCTGGGGCTGGCGGCGGCGCTCTTGGGAGAACCGGCGCTGCTGGTGCTGGATGAGCCCACGGACGGCATCGACCCCATGGGCCGGCTGGAGGTGCGCCGCATCCTCCAGGAGGAGGTGCGCCGGGGCGTGACGCTGTTCTTGAACTCGCACCTGCTGGCGGAGACCGAACGGGTGTGCGACCGGGTGGCCATCCTCGCGGACGGGCGCGTGCTGCGCGAGGGCCGGCTGGAGGACCTGGGGCGCGGCGGGGCCCGGTGGCGTGTGCGCTTCGCGCCCGGCGCGCAGGCCTCCGCCCTGGTGGCCGCGGGCTTCGTGCCGGTGGGTGGCGCCGGTTCGGACGCGACGGCGGCAACAAACGTCCAGGCCGAGGGCGCCAGGGACGAAGGGGTGTACGTGGTGGACGCGGCGGATGTGACGGTGCTCAACGCGGCGTTGGACCGGGCGCGGGCCTCCGGGGCGCTGCTGGTGGAGCTGCGACGCGAGGGCGCGGACCTGGAAGCGGTGTTGCTGGGCGCGGTGGGCAGCCCGGGGGTGGCGGCGTGAATCCTGTCTTCGTCATCGCGGGGTACGTGCTGCGCGAGGCGGCGTCGCGCAAGTTCATCCTGGCCTTCATGGTGGGGCTCACGCTGGTGCTGGCCACCGTGGCGCTCAGCCTCAAGCTGGAGGTGGTGGACGGGGCGCTCGCGGCGACGCGGCTCTTCGGCGAGGTGGTGCGCGCCAACATCGTGTCGGTGGACGTGGCGCTGCGGCCCATCTTCCGCGCGGCGGCCTACCTGGTGTTCTACGGCGGCATCCTCTTCGGCATCGTGGCGTGTTCGGACTTCGCTCCGGGCCTGTTGTCGCCCGGGCGCATCGAACACCTGCTCGCCCTGCCCTTGCAGCGCTGGCACCTGCTGGCGGGCACCTTCCTGGGCGTGATGACGCTGGCCGTGGGCGGCACGGTGTACGCGGCGGGAGGGCTGACGGTCATCTTCGGCGTGAAGACGGGGTACTGGACGGTGGGCCCGCTCGTCGCGGGGGGCATGGCGTGCGTGGGGTTCGCGGCGGTGTACGCGGTGATGCTCACCACGGCCACGGTGGTGCGCAGCGCGGCGCTGTGTTCCGCCGCGGGCTTCGTGCTGCTGGTGGGCGGCATCCTCGCGGGGTTCCGCGCGGACGTGTCGCGCTACCTGGAAGCGGGCTTCGGCCGCACGTCGTTCGACGCGGTGACGATGGTGCTGCCCCGGTTGTCGGCGCTGGCCGTCGGGGCGGCGGACCTCGCGAGCGACACACCGCTCCTGCCGGGTTCGCTGGGGATGCTGCTGGGCGGCGTGCTGGTGTTCGGACTGGGAGCGCTCGCGGTGGGCTTCTGGCACTTTGAAGGAAAGGATTGCTGAGCATGGATTCGCGCAGGCGCAGGAAGGTGTGGCTGGGCGGGGCCTTGCTGCTGTTCGCGGTGGCCGCGGTGATGATGTTCAGGGGCCAGGGAGACGCCGCAGCGCCCCCCGCTCCGGAGGTGAACTTCCCCTCGCGCATGAGCGGCACGGACTTCGCGCGCGCGGAGAAGCGCCGCACCTGGGTGATGCCCACGCTGGACGCGGGCGTGCCCCAGGCGCCCGCGAAGCCCCGCGACCCGCTGCTCGCGGCCCTTCCGCGCGGCCCGGGACGCACGGCCGTGGTCATCGAGGCGAACGCCCTGCGACACTCGCCGCTGGGGGAGCTGCTGATGGCGTGCCTGATGCACGACGGCGGCAAGAACCTGGAGCAGTTCAAGGCGCTGAGCGGCGTGGATCCCTTCCAGGACCTGGACCGTATGGTCATCACCGACGAGGGCCTCATCCTCTCCGGTGACTTCAGCAAGGCGCGCTACCAGGAACTGCTGGGCGAACGCGTGTCGTCGGACCACGGTCCGGGCGCGCGCGTGTACGAACCGGGCGACATGTCCATGCCCCTGCCGGACGGCGGCACGCAGCGCGGGCGGATGGACAACGCGGTGGGCACCTGGAACAACCAGATGCTGGTGGTGGGCCGCTCCCCGGACGAGGTGAAGACGGTGCTCGACCGCATGGACGGGCGCGGGACGGAAGCGGGGCCGCCGCTGCTCGACGAGAACAGCACCTACGGGGAGATGTACGGCGTGCTCGCGGTGGCGCAGCTCGCGAAGCTGCTGGGCCCGGATCAGCAGGAGCTGGCGCAGCGTCTGGTGGACGTGGCCCAGAACGTGGAGCTGCACCTGGACACCAGCGGCGACGTGGCCATGGTCGCGAACGTGAGCGGCATGGACGCGGACAAGATGACCGACCTGGGCAAGTCGCTGGGCGGCATGCTGTCCATGGCGCGGATGAAGGCCCAGTCGGAGGGCAACACGGACCTGGCGCAGCTCCTGGACTTCGCGAAGGTGCGGCCGGACGGCACGTCCTTCAAGCTGGAGCTGGCGGTGCCCCTGGAGGCCATCCAGGAGCAGCTCGCGTGGTGCCGCGAGGGGAGCAAGACGGCGGAGAACGCGCAGCCCCCCACGCCGTAACAACCCCGCCCCGCCGAGAGCGCTTCCGCTTCAACGGAGGGAGCGCGTCTCGCGGGCCTTCGGGCGATTGGGCTGCGGACGCCAGCCGAGCACCACGCGGGCATACGGCGTGGGGCCCGCCCCCAGCCCCGGAATGTTGAGGCTGTCGCGCTGGCGGTCGAGCAGCGCGAGGTCGTTGATCAGCGACAGCCCCACCGCGGAACTCAGCCACAAATCCTGGCCCAGGTGGACGTTGACGGTGGGCGCGACCCGGACCGTGGTTTCACGCACGTAGGACGCGCCCAGGCCCAGCGCCTCCGGCTCGAAGCGGGTGTGGAGCACCTGCTGCTCGAAGCCACCCACGAGCCCCAGCTCCACCGTGTCACCCAGCTTGTGCAGCACGGTGAGCTTCGGCAGGCCCACCTCCAGGATCCACGGGCCCCGCCGGTAGTTCAGGCTGGCCATGGGGAGCACGGGAAACAGGTCGAAGGGCCACAGCGCCACCAACCCGAACGTCACGGAGAAGCCGGGCTCTTCGCCCAACTGGTGGTTGGCCATCGCGTAGGCCACCCAGGTGGTGTCCAGGCCCGGGTCGAAGGAGGACTTGAAGTCCGTGCGGGTGCTGCCCGTCACCCCGGCGATGAGCAGCCAGCGCGGCGCTACGGGCCGGATGAGCGTCAGGCCCAGCTGGATGCGGTGGAAGCTCCGCCCCAGGTCATTGTCGCCGTCCCCGGAGAGTCCGGGGGGCGGCACCTGCACGCCCAACCACCTCAACTCGTAGCCCAGCGAAGGCAGCAGGTACGTGCGGCCCAGGACGATGGGAGGCAGTGGAACGCGCAGGTCCAGTTGGCGTCGCCGCTCGAGCCGGATCCGCCCCGCGTCCAGCGTGCCGCCTCCCGACACGCCGTACCCCACATAGAGCCGGTCCGCCTGCGTCTGGGCGAAAGCCGAGGCGCTGAAGAGCGCCATCGCGACCGCCACCCAGGGCAAGGCCATTCGTCGTGAGCCCACGCGCATCACGTCCTGCTTTCGGATGAGACAGGGGACTCCCGGTCCGAGCCCCAGGGCGCGAACTCTACGTCAGAACCGCCCCGTGCGAGGAGTGCGACCTGCGCCCCCGGGACCGCCCGCATCCAAGTCGGGTCGCGACTGTGATTTTCCGCTCAGCCCACCATCGCGCCCACCTCGTCGGTGAAGGCGTGTTCGTCCTCCGCATGGACGACGAGCGACGGAAGCACGGTGAGGTCCGAGCGGCCGCCCTTCACCGCGTGCAGCAGCACCAGCTTCGCGGGACGATCCGCGCGCGGATGCACCATGCGCACCGTGCGCGGCTCCAGTTGCAGCGTGCGCAGCACCGACACCAGCTCGCTGAAGCGCGAGGCCGGATACACCATGCACAGCCCGCCCCGGGGGACCAGCAGGTAGGCCGCCGCGCGCACCACGTCTGGCAGCTCGCAGGCGATCTCATGCCGCGCCAGCGCCCTCTCCGTGGACAGGTTGCTCTGGCCCGCGGTGCGCGCGCGGTACGGCGGATTGCACAGCACGTGGCCGAAGCTGCCCGCGGGAAACATCTCCGTCACGTGCCGCAGGTCGCCCTGCACCAGCGTCACCGCGCCCTCACAGCGATTGAGGTACACGTTGCGCTCGGCCAGGGAGAACAGGCCCGGTTGCAGCTCCAGCGCGGTGATGTCCGTGCGCCCCAGCCGCCGGGTCAGCACCAGCGGGATGATGCCGCACCCGGTGCCCAGGTCGAGCAGCCTTCCCCGGTGCGCCCCCGCCTCGAAGACGGCGAAGTGCGCCAGCAGCACGGGGTCCAACGTGAAGCGGTAGCCCGCCCTGCGCTGGAGCACCTGCACCTCGCCGCCGCAGATGGCATCCAGCGTCTCCCCGGGGCCGGGCTGCAACTCCAGCCGCACCTGCCGGGGCCAATCCTGCGGGGTTCCGGTCAGCGCCCGCACGTGAGCGTCAGGCTTCAGGGTCCAGGAAGAGCAGGCCCGCGGGCACGCGCGGCTCCACGCGCAGGGTGCGTGGCGGCAACGTGGCCTGGGCCTCCATCACCGCGCGCACCTCCCATACGGGCGGCGGGTTGAGCGCGAACCCCGCCTGGAACATGCCGCTCTCCACGCCCTGCACCAGCGACTCCAGGCCATGCACCGGGTAGACCTGGGAATGCCCCGGCGCCTCCGGATCCTGGATGCCAAGCACCGTGCGCAGCACCAACGTGTTGAGCAGCGCCAGGTCCAGGCTTCGCAGCGTGGGACTGCGCGGCGCGCCCTTCAGGTGCGCCAGGTCCAACCCCTGCCGGAAGCGAAGGATCTTCCCCCGCCCTCCGGGCAGCACCAGCAGCACCGCGTGCTGTCCGGGCACCAGCGTCGCCAGCCGCTCGCGCGCCGCCGCCATGCCCTGCGACGTGGTGAGCGGCGCGTCCACGTCCGTCACGCGCGCGTAGGCGGCCACCAGGGTGAGGAAGGTCTCCTCCTGGAACGTCGTCACGCCCTTGAGCGCGCGGTGGATGGGGCACAGCTCCAGGCCCGGCTCGGACAGGGGCACCACCGCCGCCAGCGTCTGGCGTTGCTCGCTCAAGGCCGCCAGGGGCCGCATGGGCGCTTCGTCCAGCACGGCCTGCAGGCGCTTGGACACGGGAGAAGGTTCGATGCGCAGCAGCGACACCGGCGCGCCGTCGTACTCGCCCTTCCAGACGGAGATGCCGCGCTCGGCAGCCTCGGCCAGGAGCGCGCGCAGGGCGCCGTGGTCGTCCGCCACCAGCGTGACGGCGGGCTCCACCTCCCACGCGCGGGGCCGGTACGGGTCATGCTCCAACGGCGCCACCGCGTCCGGCGTCAGCGCGCACAAGAGGTAGCGCAGGGGCGGGCCGGAGAACTTGCCCGCCGCGCCGTACAGCTCCACGACGTAGAGCGACGGGCGGGTGTCCTTCAGCAGCGTGCCCGCATCGCGCATGCGGCGCAGCTCCGCGCTGGGATTCGCGGCCTCCAGCAGGGGCCGCAGATGCGCCGGCCATGGGGCTGCGTTACTGCGGGAAGGGCTGTCGCCGGGCTCCAGGGAGCGATCCAGCGAAGCCAGGAGGGCCGTGAAGGGTAGGACGCGCGCCATAGATGGTGGGAAGGTGATGCTGGCCTTCCCTCCGCGCCATGACGCCTGCCCGCCCGCCCTCCGGGCCGTCTACCACCAGACGTTCTTGTAGGGCCGGTCCTTGGAGGAATGCCCGCTTCGCAGCGTCGTGGCGGAGCGGTCCACGCTCTCCTCCCACAGCAGGCTCACCGTGGTGATGGCACCGGCGGACCCGAGGAAGGACAGCACGTAGGGCGTGGACTGGTTGAAGCCGCCCAGCACCAGCCCGGAGATGAGCAGCACCGCCGCGCCCACGCCGGCGCCGAAGAAGTCCGCGCGCAGGATTTGAGACGGCGTCGGGTTGTAGCGCATGGTCGCCAGCGCCAGCACGCCCGCGCCCACGCCCGGAGCGATGAGCAGCATGTCCTTCCACGTCTTGCCGGAGATGGACGTGCCGGAGAAGTGGACGATGGCGAGCAGCAGCGCGCTGTACGCCGCCGCCCAGCCAGCGCCGGAGGCCACCAGCAGGCCGTCGTTGAGGGGCAGCTGTCCGCCACCGATGCCCGCCGTCAGCCACGCGCCCAATTCCGCGCCCAGGAACGCGGACCAGGTGAGCACGCCGGGGTCCTGGGTGATGAGGTCCATGAAGCCCGCGAAGAACATGGAGCCCACCAGCGAGTTGCCCACGCTGAAGTTGGCCATGGGCTCCGCCACCCAGTTGTTGAACTGCCACCACGCGGAAGCGCCGAAGCCCAGGCCCGCGCCAATGAGCGTGCCCGCGAGCATCGCCTCGCGCGAGCTGCGGTCGAAGCTGAAGTCCTGCGAGAACGCCTGCGTGAAGAAGCCACCCAGCGCGCCCATCGTCGTGTGGTGCGCGATGAACTTCATGCTGCCGGGGCCGGACAGGAAGGGCCCCCGGCGCCGCTGGCCATCCAGCCACACGCCGTTGTCCGCGGGAGGCGGACGGACGTAGTTGGCCGCGGCCACGGAGTCCTGGGTGGACTCCTGGCGCACGCCCGAAGGGCCCTCCGTCAACGGGGCCTGCGGTTCGGTGCGCAGGCGGTCCGGCTCCGGCGGGAGCACGGGCGCGTCGCTCGGGGGCGGGTATGTGTCGTTGGGATTCGCGGACTGCGGCTGCGCGTAGCCCTCGTTCGACGGCGCCCCCTGCGACGGCGGATAACCGTCGTTGGACGGAGGCGCGGACTGTGGCTGCGCGTAGCCCTCCGACGGAGCGGCCTGCGACGGCGGATACCCGTCGTTGGACGGAGGCGTCTCAGCCTGCGAGGGCGGCGCCGCGTACATCCCCGGCGCGGGCGGCGGCGGCGGTTGGGGCGCCGGGTACACCGACGTGCCACCCGCCTGCGCGTGGGCAAGGCCCGGCAGCATCAGCGCGACAGCGAGGACGGTGACAGGGAGGTTCCAGGTTCGACGGTGTGCCACGCAGAGGGCTCCTTGGGTCCGGCCGCTCGGCAGAAAACCACAACCCGTGCGCGGGTGTTGGATTTCCGCCGCGTCCGAAACATTCGCGCGGACATGAGGTCCACCACACAACGCGCCGAAACTCCCACCGCGACGTGCACACGGATGCGGCATCTTCGCCGTCCCATGCCCCAAGGCATCTCGTGGTCCGAACTCGCTGTCGACTCCGCTCGAATCCAGGGGGTGAAGGACGTCCCCTTCCCTTCGGGCCAGCGGGACTTCGTCCTCTACTGGTGCATGGTGAACCATCGGTGGGAGGAGAACCACGCGCTCGACGCCGCCATCGCGCTGGGCAACCACCTGGGCCTGCCCGTCGTCGTCTACCAATCCATCCGTCCGGATTACCCCTTCGCGTCGGACCGGCTCCACGCGTGGGCACTGGAAGGCATGGCGGACATGGCCAGAGGCTGCGCCGCGCGCGGACTTCCGTACTGGCTGGAGCTGCCGCGCACCGCGAAGGAGCACAAGCCCCGGATCGCGAAGCTGGGCAAGCGCGCGGCGGCCATCGTGTCGGACCTGTTCCCCACGTACATCATCCCGGGCCACCTGCGGGGCGCGGCGAAGGCGCTCCAGGTGCCCCTCTTCGCCGTGGACGCCTCCTGCGTGGTGCCCATGCAGCGCATCCCCGCGGCCCAGGTGGGCGCGTACGCGCTGCGCCCCAAGCTGCGCAAGCTGTGGCCGGAGTACCTGGAGCGCACCCTGCCCCTACGCAAGGTGAAGGCGTCGGGCGCGCACCCGCAACCGGACTTCGAACTGGCCGACGCGGTGAAGGCGCGGGCCGCGTTGCACACGTTCGCGCTGGATCATTCCGTGAAGCCCCTGGACGAACGGGGAGGCCGCAAGGCGGGCCTGAAGGCGCTGCGCACGTTCCTGGAGGAGCGGCTGGAGGGCTACGAAGAAGGCCGCAATGATCCGGGCCTGGGCCAGCAGTCCAACCTGTCGCCCTACTGGCACTGGGGAAACCTCTTCCCGGGCGAGGCGGCCCGCGCGGCCATCGCGGCGAAGGGCAAGGACCACCCGGCCGTGCAGTCGTTCCTGGAGGAGCTGCTCGTGCGCCGCGAGCTGGGCTTCAACTACTGCTTCCACACCCCCGGGCCCCGACAGCTCACCGTGGACGCCCTGCCCCCCTGGGCGCGCGAGACGCTCTCCCGCCACGCGAAGGATCCGCGCCCGCACCTGTACTCCTACGAGGAGCTGGCCCAGGGCCGCACGGCGGATCCGCTCTGGAACGCGTCCCAGAAGGAGCTGCGCGAGCGCGGGCGGATCCACAACTACCTGCGCATGCTCTGGGGCAAGAAGATCCTCGAATGGAGCCCCACGCCTCAAGAGGCCCTGGAGCGCATCCACCGGCTCAACGACACCTACGCGGTGGACGGCCGCGACCCCGCGAGCGTGTCCAACTTCATGTGGATCCTGGGTCTGCATGACCGGCCCTTCCAGGAGCGCGCGGTGATTGGAAAGGTGCGGCCCATGAGCTCCCTGCGCACGGCGCAGAAGTTCGACCTGGCCCCCTACCTGGAGCGCTGGGGCGAGCCGGAGCCGGAGGTGGCGGTGGAGGCCGCCCCCGAAAAGCCGCGTCGCCCCCGGAGCAAGGCCGCCCGGTAGGCCACCGGCGGACATCGACCGCCGGCAATCACCACACGGCGGTTCCATTTCCGGCCCGGTGTCACTAAACCGCAGGGACCAGCCACCTTCTGAACAGGAGTCACCGCCATGGGCATGTTGAAATTCGAGGTCCCCCACAACCTTCCCAAGGACGAGGTCAAGAAGCGCGTCGAGCAGCTCCTCAGCTACTGGGGTTCCAAGTACGGCGTGAAGTCCGACTGGACGGGCGACGAGGGCGCGAAGCTCAACGGCAAGGTGATGGGCATCAACCTGGACGCCAGCTTCGTCATCACCGACAAGACCGTGACGGGCGAAGGCACCGACCCCGGCATGCTGCTGCGCGGTCAGGCCAAGACGTACCTGCAGAAGAAGTTCGGCGCCGTGTTGGATCCGTCCAAGAGCCTGGATCAGGTCAAGGGCAACCTGGACTGAGCAGCACCCGCGGCCGGGCCCTCAGCCCGGCTGCTCCTCCAGCGCGGCCAGCGCATAGCGGGCCGCGCGGGAGATGGCCTCCGCCGAATCGAGCATCTCCGGGTAGTGCCCCGCCAGCGGGCGCTGCGGATGCTTGAGCTGCGCGACGGCGTTGCGGTAGCTGCGCCGGGCCGCATCGAAGTCCTGGGTGCGCTCCTGCACCTGCGCCAGCAGGTAGTGGCCAATGGCCAGCGTGGGCTCCAGGAAGAGCGCCTTCGCCAGTTCGGAGCGCGCCTCGGCCAGGCTCCCCGCCTGCATCGCCGCCACGCCCGCGAAGACGCGCGCCTCCACGCACAGGGGCTCGCGCTGGAGCGCCTGCGCGAAGGTGTCGCGCGCGTTGGCGCTGCGCCCGGTGAGCGAATACAGGTTGCCCAGCGTCAGGAGCGCGTCCAGGTCGCTGGGCTCATCCACCAGCAGCCGCTCCACGCCTGAGATGGCGCCGGGGAAGTCCCCCGCCGTCATCTTGCGCACCGCCATGTTGAGGCGCTCCGCGGGAGGCAGCAGCTGCGGCCACGAGCCACTCGGACGCGAGGAGGAACCCTCCGGCGAAGGCGTGGTCGGCGAGGGATTCATGCGCGCCACCGGGAACGAACCGGAGGAGCGCTCCGGCACCGCGCGGGACGGGGTGGCCGCCGGGCGTGCGGGCTCCACGCGGACGGCCGGGAACTCCCCGGTGCGCCGTCCGGTCAGGTTGCCCATGGCGGGCAGTTCGGTGGTGGGCCGGCGCGGAGCCTCCGGGCCCCGGGAAGAGAGCGAGCCGGCGCCGCCCGGATTGCGCAGCTTCGCGGCGGTGGCCGCGTTGGCCTGGAGTCGCTGGCGCAGGTCCACCGCGAAGGACTCCGGGCTGCCGGGACGCAGCGGCGGATCCGACGGGCTGGACACGCGGGGCGGCGGCGAAGGGGGGCGCTCTCCCAGCGGCCGGCGGTACACGAAGGCGCCGTCCACTTCGATCATCTCGAAGCGGTCATAGACCTTGAACAGGCTCTCCGAGTACCCCAGGAACAACAACCCGCCCGGGCGCAGCGCGGCGAGGAACCGGTCCATCAACCCGCGGATGGTGGGCAGGTCGAAGTAGATGATGACGTTGCGGCACAGGATGAGGTCCAGCGACGCGGGCGCCACCTTGTCGAACAGCGGCACGGCCAGGTTCTGTCCGTCGAAGCGGATGTACTCGCGCAGCACGGGCGACGCCTCGTACCCGTCCTCCACCGGCTTGAAGAAGCGCGACAGGCGCTCGGGGCCAATGGCCATCGCCCGGCGGGTGGTGAAGCGCCCCTGCCGCGCGGCCTCCACCGCGGCCAGGTTCAGGTCGGTGGCCCACAGGTCCACCTCCACCGCGAGCGCGCCCAGCTCCGCCATCACCAGCGCCAGGCTGTAGGGCTCTTCGCCGGTGGCGCAGCCCGCGGACCAGATGGTCACCTTGCGCATCTCGCGCCGCGCCCGGGCGAGCAGCTCCGGCAGCACGCTCTGCTCCAGCGCGCGGAACTGCTTCGCGTCGCGGAAGAACTCCGTGTGCCCCACCGTCACCAGCGGCAGGAGCGCGCGCAGCTCCTCCTCGCCGTGGGTGCTCATGAGCCGCTGCATGTACTTGTCCGGATCGCTCAGGCCCAGCACGGGCATGCGCGTGGACAGCGCCAGCCGGAGGCTGTGGTAGCCATCCAGGGTGATCTTCAGCCCCGCGCGCTCCAGCAGGAGCGCGGCGAGCTGCTGGAGGACCTTGTTGCCAATGGTCAGCACGCGTCCACCCACTGCACCAGCGTCGGGCCGATGAGGTCCAACGACAGCACCTGCTGCGCCGCGCCCAGCAGCACCGCCTCGCGCGGCATGCCGTAGACGACGCATGAAGCCTCGTCCTGCGCGATGGTGCGTCCACCCCGTTCGCGAATCTCCTTCAGACCCCTGGCGCCGTCGCGGCCCATGCCCGTCAGGATGACGCCGATGCAGCGCCGGCCGAATGCCTCCCCCGCTGAAGTTAGCAGCATGTCACACGAAGGCCGGAAGCCCCGCAGGGCAGGGCCCGAGTCCAGTTCCAGACGCCCATCCGGCTTCACCAGCAGGTGTCCTCCCGAGGGCGCGATGTACACCGTGCCCGGTTCCATCGCAGCGTCGTGCGTCGCTTCAACGACACGCAGCGCCGTCTCCGTGGACAGCCAGTGCGCCAGCCCCTCCGTGAAGCCCTGGCTGATGTGCTGACAGTAGGCGATGGGCGCCGGGAAACCGCGCGGAATCATCCGCAGCACCTGCGCCACGGCCTTGGGGCCGCCCAGCGACGCGGCCAGCGCCACCAGGGGGAACGGCGCCGTCGGCCCTTCCTGGGGCCGCTTGCGGACCGAAGGCGACGAGCGCACGCCCTTCACCTGCGCCAGCATCACCAGCTTGCGGTTCACCGCGGCCCAGAAGTCCTGGGTCGGGCTCATGGGCCGGTCCATCACGTCCAGCGCCCCCATGGCCAGGGCCTGGAACGCCTGCTGCCCGGTGAGCACCCCCGGGTGCAGCGCGAGGATGGGCAGCGGCCGGGCCGCCATGATGCGCTCGATGGCGCCCAGGGCCTGGGATGAACTCAGGTCCACCAGGACGACGTCCGGGAAGTGACGCCGCACGACCTCCTCGGCGTTCACGAACTCCGCTTCGGGTGGGCCCACGGCCACCAGGGACTCCCCGTCGAAGAGCCCGCGCACCAACGAGCGCAGGCCCCGCCCGACCAGGAGTACCCGGAACGCCATCCCCATCAACGCCGAGCCGCCGCCCACCAGAGGCTCCTCAGGTCAGCCGATCGATGGACTGGGCCAGGCTCTCCACGCCCAGCTCGCCCTTGACCAGGTACGCATCCGCGCCCGCATCCAATCCGCGCCGCTTGTCCTCCGGCGACGCGAGCGACGACAGGATGATGACCGGGATGCGCGCCACCGACGGCGTGGCCTTCAGCCGCCGCGTGAGTGAGAAGCCGTCCAGCTTGGGCATCTGCACGTCGGTGAGGATGAGATCGTACGTGTTCGTCTGCACCTTCGCGTACGCCTCCTCGCCGTCCTGCGCCTCCTCCACGTTGTGGCCCAGCGCCTTGACGAGTGCGCCTTCCGTCGCGCGGGCAATGGGCGAGTCGTCCACCAGCAGCACCCTCAGCCGACGGCTGGCGGGAGCCTGGGTGACGGGGCGGGCCATGCGGCGCACCTCGGTCATGATGTCCGGCACGTGCAAGAGCACCGCGATGCGCCCGTCCTCCAGCGCCGCCGTGCCCGCGATGAAGGGCGCGCCCTTGAGGAACTCGCCGCCGCAGGGCTTCACCGCGACCTCGCGCTCGTCCACGAAGCCGTCCACCACCAGCGCGGCGTAGTCGTCGCCGTGGCGCACCACGACCGCGGGAGGCTTGTCGAAGCGGTTGCCGCCGTTGAGGCCCAGGAGCGGCCCCAGCGCCACGAGCGCCGTGGGCTTGCCCCGGTGCCGCACCGCCAGCGTGCCGAACACCTCCATGCGGTCATCGGGCTTGATGCGCATGACGGCCACCACGTCCGCGGCGGGCATGCCGTAGACGTCGTCGCCCAGGCGCACCAGCAGCACCTTCATCAGCGCCAGCGACTGCGGCAGGCGCAGCGTGATGGTGGTGCCACGGCCCTGACGGCTGGAGACGCCCACGGAGCCGCCCAGCGTCTCCACCTTGCGCTTCACCACGTCCATGCCCACGCCGCGGCCGGACAGCTCGCTGACCTGTTCGCGGGTGGAGAAGCCGGGGCGGAAGATGAGCTCGATGGCCTCGCGCTCCGACAGCGCGGCGGCCTGCACCGGCGACAGGAGGCGCTTGTTGACGGCCACCTGCTTGAGCCGGTCGGTGTCCATGCCCCGGCCGTCGTCCTCCACCTCGATGTGGAGCATGTCGCCATCCACGCGCACCCGGATGCGGATGCGGCCCGTGGCGGGCTTGCCCATCTGCTGGCGGAGGTCCGGGGACTCCAGACCGTGGTCCACCGCGTTGCGCAAGAGGTGCACCAGCGCGTCGCGCACGTCGGCCAGCATGGACCGGTCCACGCCGATGTCGGCGTTCTCGATGACCAGGTCCACGTCCTTTTCCTGCGTCTTCGCGATGTCGCGCACGGCGCGCGGAAAGGCGTCGAACACCGTGGCCAGCGGCACGAGGCGCGCCTCGGCCACGTGGTCCGCCAGCTGGGCCAGGTTGCCGTGCAGCGTTTCGATGCCGTCGCCGTTGCGGCGCACGAAGCGGAAGGCGTCGTCGCGCAGCATGTGCAGGTCCGCTTCCGCGCGCTCCAGCTCCGCGCGGATGGCGTCCGGCACGTCCACCTCCTCGGACATGCGCAGGAAGCGGTCGCCCAGGCGACTGAAGCGCTCGAAGAGCGCGGCCGTCTCCGTGCTGCGCAGGCGGCCCCGGGCGCTCTCCACCAACAGGTCGCCGGCGAGCAGGCCCAGCGAGTCCAGCACCTCCACGTTCACGCGGATGCTGCGATCCGCGATGGAGTTGCCCTTCGCGGTGTTCGGGGCCTCCTCCTCCCTCGCGGGCGGAGGCGCCACGGGCGGCTCGGGAGCGCGCGGCGCGGCCGAAGCGGCGGGCTTTCGCACCGGGCCCAGGGCGGGCACCGGGTGACCGGACACCTCCGACAGGGCCTTCACCATCTCCTCGGTGGCCGTGGAGCCGGTGTGGGCGGCGTCCAGGTCCTCGATGAGGTCCGACAGCACGTCGCATGCGCGGAGCATGACGTCGGTGGCGGTCTCGGTGGCCGTCTTGCCTTCGCGCTCGGCGCGCAGGACGTCCTCGGCGGCGTGCGCGAGCTGACCGATGGCGGCCAGACCCAGCATGCGGGCCTCGCCCTTCATCGTGTGCAGTTCGCGCGCGACGTCGTCCGCGGCCTGATCCGCGGTCTCCTTCTCCAGGTCGATGACTCCCAGTTGGATCTTCTGGAGTCGGTCGGCCGTGACCTCCTGGAACTTCTTCAGGAGGGACTTTTTGAGGGCCTCGGTGTCCATGGGTGGCAGGCCCGGGGGCGCGTACTACCGCGCCCCCAGAAGCCCTTCTCTCCCCTTCAGGAGAACGCCTAGTCGGCCTTGAAGCGCTTGATGAGCTCGGCGAGCCGGCCCGCAAGCTGGGTGAGCTCGGCGGCGGCCCCGGTGGCCTGCTTCGACGCCTGCGTCGTCTGACGGGTCACGTCCTCGATCTCCGCCATGGACGCCACCACCTGTTCGGTGGCCGTGCGCTGCTGCTGCGTGGCCAGGTTGATGACCCGGGCCGCGTCGCTCGTCTCCTGCACACCGGCGAGGATGCCTTCCACGGCCTGCGCCGCCACCGCGCCCAGCTTCTCGCCGGACTCCGTGGCGTGCTTGGACGCGTCCGCCGCGCCCGCCGCGGCCTGCGTGGCCTCGCGGATCTCCGTGATGAGGTTCTTGATCTCCTTGGTGGACTCCAGGACGTTCTCCGCCAGCCGGCGCATCTCCGCCGCGACGATGGAGAAGCCCTTGCCCGCCTCACCCGCGCGGCTGCCTTCCAGCGCCGCGTTGAGGGCCAGCAGGTCGGAGCGGTCCGCGATCTCGTCGATGACCTCCACCACCGTGCCGATGCGCTCCACGCGCTTGGACAGCTTGGAGATGGAGTCCGCCACCGCGACGCCGTCGCTGCGGATCTGCTGCATGGCCTGGATGAACTCGCCAATCGCGCCGCGACCCGCGCGCGCCGCGCCCAGCGTCTCCTCCGCCACGCGCGCCACGCTGCCCGCGTTCTCCGCGATCTGCGCGGAGGCGTGCTTCAGCTCCTCCATCGTCGCGGTCGTCTCGTGGATGGCCGCGGCCTGCTCGGTGGAGGACGTCTCATGCTGCGTGGACGCCGCCAGCACCTGGTTGGCGGAGGACGACAGCCGCAGCGCGGCCTCGTTGATCTCCCGCACGAAGATGCGCAGCGTTTCAATGACCTTGCCGAAACCCTCCAGGAGGGGCCCCAGCTGGGGGTCTTCCGTGGACGTGTTCCAGCGCGACAGGTCGCCTTCCCGCACCAGGATGATGAGCGAGTCGAGCGCCTGATCGATCTCCTGCGCCGCCACCTGCTTGCGGTGCTCCGCGGAGGAGAACTGCTCCAGCACCTGGTTGAGCAGGTGGCCGAAGCCCGTGGGATCCGCCTGGACGCGGTCGTGGGGCACGCGCGCGTTCAGGTTGCCGGACAGCACCGACATCAGCGTGTCGGTGAAGGGCTTGAGCGGATCCACCGCGTTGGCTTCGGGGGCTCCCGCCTTCGCGCCTGGGGACTTCTTCGCACCGCGGGGCTTCGCCGCGGGCTTGTCGTTGGGGCTCTCCAGGGACATGTGTGTCAGTGCCTTCCTTGCGTCTTCAAGGTTTCCGCCAGATCAATCAGCAACACGGGCCGCCGGGACTGTTCATCCAGGCAGACGCCCACTGCATAAGGAGCCGCCCCCGCGGCAGCGGGCATGCGGCGTAGCACGGCGAGCGCCACGGGGCGCACCCCGTTGACGGCATCCACCTTCAGGTGGCCTTCGCCTTCCGGGGTGTCGAACACCAGCGCGCGCAGGCCGCGGTGCGGCAGGCCCAGGTCGCGCACGGTGAGGTCGTCCGGCAGCGCCCGGTCGATTCGCAGCACCTGCGAGGCGTCGGTGCCATATTCGGAGTCGCCGATCTGGAAGAAGAGGATGTCCACCTCTCCCAGCTCCTCCGCGGAGCGATCGTCCGCGACCCCGTTCACGGTGCCCTCCCGACTCATCGCACCACCGCGCGCTGACGGGCCGTCTGCAGCAGCTTGGAGAAGTTGAGCAGGTTCAGCCCGTCATGGGGGGTGCCGCCGTGCACGACGCCCAGCAGGTGTTCGGCGGCGGCGTCACCGCCCAGGGGCGGCGGGAGGATCTCCGACACGGGCACGCGGCGCAGGCCCAGCACGGTGTCCGCCACCACGCCGGAGACGTAGTTGCCGCTGACGCCCACGAAGATGCGCGTGCGCGGACCGATGCGCGCCTCGCCCTTGCTCAGGAAGCGCAGGAGGTCCACCACCGGCAGCACCTGCCCCCGGTGGCCGGTGACGCCCATGATGAACGAGGGGGTGCGCGGCAGGGGCGTGAGCAGCCCGGCGCGCAGCACCTCGGTGACGTTCTCGCTGGGCACGCCGAAGCGCAGCTCGCCCACCTTGAAGCAGAAGAACTCCTGCTCGGGTCGGGCCTGGGCGGCCAGCGTGCGGTCCGGCGCCTGTCGGAGCGCGCGTTGGAGGGGAGTGGTGGTCGGGGTCAAGGCAGTGAAGTATCCCGGACAGTGTGAAAAAGGGTCAAGGGTCCAGCCAAGTCTGTCCGCCTGCTCGCCGTTTCGATGGTTCGGCGGAGACCAAAGGTGTAGGGTTGTGGGCCGGGAGCCCCTGAGGAGGAAGATGTCCCGCGTACTGGTCATTGACGACAGCCCGATGCTGCTGGAGCTCACCGTCCGCGCCCTGACGGCCGCCGGCTATGAGGCCAGCGGAGCGCCCGATCTGACCACGCTCGACCAGAAGCTCGCCACGGGTCCGTTCGCGCTCATTCTCGTGGACGTCAACATGCCGGAGATGTTCGGCGACGACGTCGTCGAATTCCTGCGGCAGGTGAAGAACGTCTCCTCCAAGCTCATCCTCTACTCCGACATCTCGGAGGAGGAGCTGGCCGCGAAGGCGAAGAACTCCGGCGCGGACGGCTACATCCTCAAGAGCGGCGGCCTGGAAGGCGTGTTGGGCGGCGTGATGGGCCTCATCGGCGCTCCGGCGCTGAACATCCCCGCCGCCGCTCTTGAGGAT
>NZ_RAWD01000202.1:0-17931 GCF_003612065.1 Corallococcus sp. CA047B | reverse complement strand
GGACCGCGGAGAGGGCCGCGCCGCCCGCCGCCGCGGGCTCCAGCGCCTCCGACATCCTGGATGAAATCCTCGCGGGCGGCTCGCCCACCTCCGAGTGGACGGAGGCGGACCTGCAGCGCCTGCAGACGGTGCAGCAGAACCAGGAGAAGAGCTCCAAAATCCTCCGTGCGCTGCTGGAGCTCGTCTTCGAGAAGGGCCAGGTGCAGCAGCGCGAACTGGCCGCGCGCATGCGCCTGTAGCGAAGGCGCTACGTCACCTCGCGCAGCTCGCGCGCGGTGAGGCCCAGCAGGTACAGGATGGTGTCCAGTCCGCCGGCGGAGATGGACGTGTCGGCGGCCTCGCGCAGCTTGGGCTTGGCGCGAAAGGCGATGCCCAGCCCTGCCTTCTCCAGCATCAGCAGGTCATTGGCCCCGTCCCCTACGGCAATGACCTGCTCCAGCAGGATGCCCTCCTGCTTCGCGAGCGTCTCCAGCAGCTCCGCCTTGCGGCGCGCGTTGACGATGGTCCCCACGGTGCGGCCGGTGAGCTTCCCGTCCTGGGCCTCCAGCATGTTGGAGTACGCGAAGTCGATGCCCAGGCGCGCCTGGAGCGCCTCGGCCGCCACGGAGAAGCCGCCGCTGATGACCGCGGTGCGGTAGCCCAGGCGCTTGAGCACGCGGATCAACGTCTCCGCGCCTTCGGTGAGCGGCAGGTTCGCCGCCAGCTCGCGCAGCACCTGGACGTCCAGCCCGGCGAGCAGCGCCACGCGCTGGCGCAGGGACTCGTCGTAGTCCATCTCCCCGTGCATCGCGCGCTCGGTGATGGCGGCCACCTTCGCGTGGACGCCGTGCGCCCGCGCCAGCTCGTCGATGACCTCGATGCGGATGAGCGTGGAGTCCATGTCCATCACCACCATCCGCTTGCCGCGCCGGTAGAGGCTCTCCCGCTGGAGGGCCACGTCGAACGTGGGGCTCTCCATGGACAGCGCCAGCAGCGCGCGCTTGAGCGAGGAAGGATCCGCGTCCGGAGGCAGCGTGACGTGCAGCTCCACCGACCCCAGCGGCGTCTCACTCAAGCGGGTGATGCGCTCCACGCGCGCGCCCTGCTCCGCCAGCCGCGCCGTCAGCGCGTGCACCTCCCGCGCGCCCAGCGTCTTGCCCACGCCGGTGACGACGTAGCGCAGCGGTTCGGGGCCCGGGGGCGTGGCGACGGGCGCCACCGCGCGGACATCCACCGTGACGCCCAGCTCGCGCGCCGCGAGGAGCAGCGCCTGCCACGGGTCCTGTCCTTCGGGAGCACTGGCGGAGGGGCGCACCAGCAGGGCCAGGGTGAGCAGGCCCTGCACCACCACCTGCTCCACGTCGAGCAGCTCCGCGCCTGCATCCGCGAGGAGTCCGGTGAAGCGGGAGGTGGTGTCGGGGCCGTCCCTTCCGGTGACGGTGAGGAGGACGGTGTCGGAGGGGCGCGCGGTCATGGGCGCGCCGGAGTCTGACAGTCCGTCCGGGGACGGGCGAGCCTCGCGTGGAGGCCCGCCTGCCCTTCAGGTCAGTCCTGCTGCGGGTCGGAGGAGATGATGAGCGAGCCGCGCTCCAGGTACTCGCGATCCGGGAAGGCCTTGTAGAAGTCCTCCAGCATCGCATCCACGTCCGGGTAGCGCTGCTCGCGCTTGTCCTGGGTGGCCTTGTCGAAGAGCTGATCCAGCCCGCTGGGCGCCTCCGGGTTCACCTCCGAGGGCAGCGGCGAGCGGCGACCGGGAATCTGCCCGGTGAACATCTCGTAGAGCAGGATGCCCAGGCCGTACACGTCCGCGGACGGACCCGGCTCCTTGCCAGCCCGGTTCATCAGCTCCGGCGCCATGTACACCATGCCGCCCATGCCCATGAACACCTGGGGCATGCCCTTCGTCGCGTCCACCTCCACCACGCGGCTCATGCCGAAGTCGGCGAGCTTCGCGTTGCCGTACGCGTCGAAGAGGACGTTCTCCGGCTTGAGGTTGTGGTGCGTGAGGCCCGCAGCGTGCGCGGCCCTCAGGCCGTACGCCAGCTGCAGGAACGTGCGCAGCGCGTGCGGCACGTCGATGCCCTTGCCGCCGCTGGACTCCAGCTTCTCCTTCAGGCTGCCGCGCATCAGCTCCACCACGAAGTACGGCCGGGTGGACTCCACGTTCTGGTCGACAATCTGCACCACGCCCGGGTGGCGCACCTGCGCCTGCGCGCACAGCTCCTTCTTCAGCCGCTTGAGGACCTCACCGCGCTGGAGGAAGGAGAAGTAGCCGAAGATGTCCTTCAGCTCCTTGATGCAGATGTCCAGGCCCAGGGCGTTGTAGCGACCCTTGAAGACCGTGCCCAACGGGCCCGTGCCGATGGGGTCGAACTTCTGGTAGCGCAGGTCCAGGTCGCTGGAGCCCTTCGCCACCGCGCCCGCTCGGAGTGGGAGAAGCTTCCCAGGTCGCAGCAGCGCAAGGCCGAGAAGGTATGTCAGAAGTACGAAGTAGACCTGAGTCTGTGAGCTGGACCCGCCCACGCGCGTGAACACAGCCGTGTTCGTGCGTGGGATGAGGGGGAGGAATCGCGTGAGAGTCGTCGTCGCAATGGCAGCGCTTTGCGCCGTGCTGGGCACCCTGCCCGCCCGTGCCGCGGCGCCCGTCGAGGCTGGCAAGGTGTTCGTGGGCCCGCAGGGGGAGCTGGTGGCGGTCGTGCCGCTCACGCCCCGCGAGCAGAAGAAGTTCCTCGTGCGCATCCAGGGCACCGGCTCCGTGCTGGACGGCCTGGTGCTCCCGTACACGATCAAGGACTGGAGCAGCGTCGGCACGTCGCGGCTGAGCTACACCACCCAGTGGCACGGCCGGAACTACTCGCCGTTCACCCTGGTGGGGCCGCGCGCGGAGCTGCACTTCCCCGGAGGCCCCGGCAACGGCATCGCCGTCCAGTACGACGAGGCGCGCTCCCAGAAGCTCAAGCCGGAGGAGGTCTACGCGCAGCACCAGCAGCAGACCCAGAGCGGCCAGCTCGCGAAGCTGATGGCCTTCGACCGCAAGGCCGAGGAAGCCGTCCACGACACCAGCTACGCCGAAGCCCTCCAGCAGATGAACACCGCCTGCGCCACGACCGTGGCGGGCACCATCGACTGGGCCACCGTCACCGAGCCCCTGCTCAAGGACGCGAACATCACCCGCTTCTGCGCCTTCCCGCTCAGCGCGCTGAAGGCCATGTGCGCCACGTCCGAGGAAGCCCGCCGCACGGTGAAGGCCCGCCTCCAGCGGATCGACTGCCGCTTCGGCGCGGGCCTGGAGCCGGGCCTGCAAGGAGACCGCTTCGTGTGGACCACGAACCCGGAGGCCTCCAACCAGGAGAAGGCCGCCACCCGTTACTTCAAGAAGCACCTCTAGCCCCGCGCCCGCACACCATGAACCTTCAACGCGTCCTCACCGTCGCGGTGCTCCTCGGTTCGAGCACCTCCGTCGCCGTCGAACCGCCCTGGGGCAAGGCGGAGAACCTGGGGCAGCGCATGCTCCTGGAAGCCACCTCCGTCTGCACCGACGGCAAGGGCCACTACGTCGTCGCCGTGCCCCGCGAGGAGACGGAAGACCTGGAGGAGCGGCTCTTCTACGGCGACGGCAAGGAGCTGCTCGTCGTGCCGCGTCCCCCGGGCTTCCTGCCCGGCACCCTGTTCATGGACCCGCGCTTCTTCAACCGCAACGGCACCCCGGACTACCAGGGCACGGACTTGCGCGTGCACTCGGAGGTGTCCGTGGACGCGAAGGAGCGCACCTGTTCGCTGCGCTGTGGCGAGCGGAAGGTGGCCCTGGAGATGCTGCCCGGCACGGCGGCGCGCGAGCTGCTGCGCAAGGCCACGTACGCACCCAACCCGCAGAAGTACGTCCCGCACGCGCTGCTGCGCGACTCGAACGGCACGTACTACTACGTGGACAAGGGCTTCACCGCCGAGGAGTCGCGCAACTTCCGGGTGTTCATCGGGCCGCGCGGCGACCTGAAGCCGCAGAAGATGACCAACGTGGTGGCGGACTCGGAGGGGGAGATCTTCACCACGAAGAAGGGCCAGCTGCGGCTCGTCATCGACCGCGCGCAGACGCCCGTGTGGATTGAAAACCCGCGCAAGGAGGTCACCCTGCGCAACGTGCCCGTGGAGCAGAACCTGCCGCTCATCTACAACGAGCTGGGCGTCTACACGGGCATCCGACTGGGCACGCCCTGCGACGACCAGTAGCGCCCACGCCTCAGACGCGCACCAGCACCGCCATCTGGTGCGCGCCGATGCCCAGGCCCACCATCACCAGGTACTTCGTGCGCAGCCGGTGGTGGAACCGCGCCAGCGTCACCGGGATGGACGCGTGCACCATGTTCCCGAAGTCCTCGAACGTGTCCACGTACTCGCGCGGACGGATGGCCTGGGCCCAGTGGTCCATCAGCTTGCGCGTCGCCTGATGCGAGATGAGCGTCACGTCGTCGCGTGACACGCCGTTCTTCGCCAGCAGTCGCTCCACCAGCCGGGGCGGACCGTTCATCCCCGACGACAGGAACGCCTTGATGCCGCCCGTGGGTGCCAGGCCATAGGTGGGGTAGCCGAGCCCCGACTCCGGACGCGCGCCCATCGTCATCGCGCCGTATTCGTCGCTGAAGGTGTCCGCCGCCCAGTCCACCAGCGTGAGCCCGCCTCCGGGCTCCGAGTGCCCCACCACCGCGGCCCCGGCGCCATCCCCGATGCCGATGGCGTGGCCCTGCGTGTAGTCCATGTTGCGCGTCCAGGCCGCGCCCACCGCCACCAGCGCGTACCGGATGGAGCCCGCGCGCAGCGCCTCCCACGCGAGCACCACGCCCATGAGGAAGTTGACGAAGTCCGCCTGCACCGGCACCACCAGCGCCCCCTGCCCCAGCCCCAATTCCTGGTGCACGGCGTAGAGCGCGTTGGGCGTGATGAACTCGGACACGGACACGTAGCCGTAGAGCCGGTCCACGTCCGAGGCCTTCAGCCCCGCGACCGAGAGCGCGGCCGCTCCCGCCTTCGCGGTGAGCGACGAGAGCGACTCCTCGGGCCCGAGCACCCGGCGCTCGCGGTTGCCGTAGAAGAGCGCGACCTCGCCGCCCCCTTCCGCGGCGGCACGGCGCAGCGGCTCGAAGAGCGGCTCATCGTTGCCGCGCACCCGGGCGGGCAGCGCGGCCCCCGCGCCCAGGAGCGCGAACGAAGCGGACGTCATGCGCTGCTACTTCCCGTCGGACGCCACCGCGGCGAAGCGGTCGCCGTACGGCGGCACCTCGCGGTAGTCGATGTGCGCGACGATGACCTGCGGCTGGCCCGACGCGTCCGCGCGGCGCAGCACCTCCGGCAGCATCGCGTCCAGCTGGCCGGGGCCGTCCACCGTGTAGACCTTCGCGCCCAGCGACTCCGCGAAGCGCTCCAGGTCCGGGTTGCCCAGGCTGTAGAACTCGTCCTCCAGCGGGTAGTCCCGGTCCTGCATGTGCTCGGCGTGGTTCACCATGCCCAGCGCGTTGTCGTTGAGGACGATGGTCACCGTGCCCACGCGGTAGCGCGAGGCCGTGAGCACCTCCACGCCGTTCATCAGGAACGCGCCGTCACCGACGACGGACACCGCCGCGCGCTCCGGCCGGCCAATCTTCCCGCCCACCACCGCGCCGCAGGACCAGCCCATCGACGTCAGACCCGTCGGGTAGAAGATCCGCGCCGGAGGAGACACATGCAGCAGGTGGGACGTCCAGCCCGTGCAGTTGCCGATGTCGATGTAGAGGTCCATCTCCGGGCTGAGGTGCCGGTCCAGCTCCGCCAGCAGCTGCTGCGGCTTGACCATGCCCTGCACCTGGGGCGCGCTCACGGCGGGCGCCGGCTCGTGCAGCGCCATCACCTGCGCCCAACGCTCCTGCACCCGCGCGCCGCTGGAGGGGCCAATCATCTGCCCCAGCTCCGCCAGCCCCGTCACCACCGAGCCCGCGTCCGCCACGATGGGCAGCCTCACCGGCAGCAGCTGGCCGATGTTCGCCGCCTCCACGTCCACCTGGATGACGTGGTGGATGGACTGGAAGTACTTGTGGAAGCTGCGGCTGGCCCACTCACCCAGGCGGCTGCCCAGCACCAGGAGCACGTCCACGCCTTCGCGCAGGTACGCCTCCACGCGCTTGCTGCCACCCAGGCCCACGACGCCCAGGCACAGGGACTCGCGCTCGGAGAACAGCCCCTTGCCGCGCAGGCTCGTGGTCACCGGGATGCCGTGCTGGGTGACGAACGCGTTGAACGCGTCGCCGTGCTCCTCCATCGCCGAGCGCGCCCCGGCGCCCAGGAGGATGAGCGGGCGGCGCGCGGTGCGCAGCATGGAGAAGGCGGCGCGCAGGTCCTCGAAGGGCGCCGCGGCCGGACGCGCGCGGAAGGCCCCGCGCGTGGTGGGCACCGTGGCGCGCTGGATGGGCTGGCGCGCCACGTTGGTGGGGATGCTCAGGTGCGTGGCGCCGCCGGGCAGACCCTGCGAGGTGCGCATCGCACGCTGCAGCAGGCGCGGCAGGCTCTGCGCGTCCACGACGGCGGCGGAGCTGGAGCAGGCCTGACGGAACATCTCCACCGTGTTCACGCCGTGCGTGCTGTTGCTCTCCTGCATCGCGAACAGACCGATGCGCTCCGTGGACACGTTGCCGCTGATGGTGAGCAGGGGCACGCCGTCCAGGTGCGCGGACGCCACGCCCGTCATCGCGTTGGTCGCGCCAGGGCCCGCCGTCACCATGCACACGCCCAGCTTGCCCGTGGCGCGCGCGTAGCCGTCCGCCATGAACGCCGCGCCACCCTCGTGCGCGGTGATGATGAAGCGCATGAAGCCGTGCTTGCGCAGCGCCTGCTGGAACGGGGCCAGGTTGCCGCCAGGGATGCCGAACACCGCATCCACCTCCTCGGCCTCCAGGTGCGCCAGGACGCAGTCGGCGACGGTCAGGTCCTCCACCGTCTTGAAGCCGCGGGCATTCGCATCCCCGTACATCGGGATGGGGTCACCGTGGCGCGCCTGCAGCCCGTCCACCGGCTCCGGTGACGGCGTGTCTTGACGGAGCACGTTGAGGGGCAGCTCCGACCGCAGCGCGGACGACGCGGTGAGCTGCAACTCAGCAAGCGAGGAGGTCGACATCGAAAGGCGTCTCCAAGGCCCCGGGTCCCATCCGACTCGAAATTCCACTTCGAGTCGCTGTCACCGAGTCGGGGAAACCCCCGGTGCACGCACAGTCTTGCGGGATTGCTGCAAAGATGCACCTACCTTCTAGCCGAGCAGTTGAGCAGTGTGAAGTAATTTTTCGTGGAAAGTTCGCTTGAGGCTGGATTCTCACACTTCGAGACACGTTGCCCTGTCCAACCCCGGACGTCTTACAGTTTTCACTTGGAGAACAGCTTTCGCGCGCGCGTACGGAAGTGTGCCGCGTCTGGATCCACGAACGCATGGGTTGCGCTAGGCTCCAGGGGCGCACGCGCCCTCGCTATTACAGAGGGGCACACGCGTCCGACGAATCCAACGTGGGGGTTGTCATGATCGAGAATCTGCGGACGGAGTACGGCTTCCGGATCAATGCACCTGGCTACATCCTGCTTCCCGAGATCACGGCCTGGTTCAACGACCTGCGCACGAAGGTCGCGGTGAAGAAGGGGCGTCCCTTCGGACTGATGGTGGACATCCGCAGCCAGCGGGCGAATCCGCCCGAAACCCAGGACGTCATCAAGCAGGCGATGGTCTGGCTGAAGCAGAACGGCATGGTGCGCTCGTCGGTGGTGCTCGACAGCACCGTGGCGCGCCTGATGATGGTGCGCATGTCGAAGCAGAGCGGCGTGTACGAGTGGGAGCGCTACATCGACGCGTCGAAGGATCCGGACTGGGAGCACAAGGCGATTGACTGGATCGTGAACGCGGTCGAGCCGTCGAAGGAAGAGGACGCAGCGGCCTGAAGTTGACCCAACCCCCAGGGTGATGGCGGTGCTGGCCCGGTCGGCCCACCGCCTCCCCTCACGGGTTGGGGCTTGTTTCTCCCTGATTCCAAAAAGCCCCCCCAATGAACCCCGGGTCCCAGCGGACGCCGCGCTGGCTGCGGCGTTGCCTCATCGTCGTCCTGGGGCTCGTGTGCGTGCGTTGCGCTTCCACGGAGCGTCCGCGTGAGGCCTCGCGCCCACGGGCCGCCGAGGCCGTGTCGCAGTCCCCTGCCCTTCCCCGGCGCGTGTTGCGGGTGCGCGTGTACGCGGACGCGGATCACCGCGCGCAGGTGCTTCATTGGGAGCGCGCCTTCGCGGCCGGGCTCCAGCGCGCGAGCGAGGCGGTGCGTGAGCCGCTGCGGGTGACGTTCGCGCTGGAATCCGCGCGGGCGTGGGACCGGCGAGGCTCCGAGGGTCCGCTGGAGCCCATGCTCGGTGCGCTGGAGGCCTTGGACGCGGGCGAGGACGTGGACCTCGTCGTCGGATTGGTGTCCGCGCCGCCGGCCTTCAGTGAGTCGCAGCATGAGCTGGGCTTCGCGCGCGTGCTGGGACGTCACTGCGTGCTGCGGGCCCTCAATGCCACCGTGCAGGGGGAGGCGCGTCGGCACCTGGAGGTTTCGGCCCTGTTGCATGAGTGGGCCCATACGTTGGGTGCGCTTCACGTGCGCGAGCCGCGCGGTTGGATGTCATCGAAGTACGGCGCGGCCTGGACGGGCTTCGATGCCCGGACGCTCGCGCTGCTCGACGCGGGCTTGCGCCACCTGCCCCGGGCCCGCGTGGAGCTGGAGCCGCAGCGAGCGTGGGCGCGCGAGCTGAAGACGGTGTTGGACACCCTGCGCGGACCGGCCTGGGAAGGGCCTGAGCGCGACTTCCTCCTCGCGTGGACCGAACGGGTCCGCTCGGCCAGCGTGGTGCTGGGGCCGGAGGGCACGCCGCGCGCATTGACGCCGGAGGAACGCCAGCGACTCGCGGAGGTCATCGCGCTGGAGAAGGCGGGCCGTCCAGAGGTGGCCGCCGAGGCCCTGGAGCCGCTGGCCGTCCGGCATCCCCAGGATGAGCGCGTGCAATTGCTGGCGTGCTACCTCGCGGTGCATCTCACGCCGGCACTGGCCGCCACGCGTGAGCGCTGTGAGCGGGCCATCGCGCGGTTTCCCGGGGAGCCCTCGCTGCGCATGAACGTCGCGCTCCTGCACCTGCACGCGGGCCGGTTCGGCGCGGCCCAGGACAGCCTGCTGGCGGCCCGGCGGAACCTGGAGGCCCGCGCCGACTCGGAGCCCGCGCTGTGGGCGGATCTCGCGGGACTCTTCCTGCGCGCCCACTGCCTGACGTGGGCGGAAGAGGCCGCGGCCCGGGCGCCGGGATTGGCCGCTTCGGCCACGGTGCTCGAACAGGCGACCCGGATGCGACGACAGGTGGCGCTGCCCGCGCGACCCGACGCGAGCACCGGAACGCGCACACCTTCCGCGTCCATGCCCCAGATGGAGCCCGCGCGTGAAGGCGCCCTGGTGCGAGAGGTCTTCGACATCGAGGCCCTGCTGCACGCGGGCTCATCCGGAACCGCGCGGGAGCGCATCACCGCGCTCGCCCAGGCGTTTCCACAGAGCCCTTCCGTCGCGCTGGTGCAGTGCGAGCTGCACCTGCTCAAGGGACGCCTCGCGCCCGCGCGCGCTGCCTGTGAGCGCGTGCTCGCCGCGCGGGAGGACGCCGTGCAGGCCCACCTGTTGCTCGGCGTGCTGGCGACGAACACCCGGGCACACGCCAGGGCACGGGCGCACCTGGAGCGGGTCATCGCCCTGGAGCCTTCACGCACCGAAGCCTGGCACCTGCTCGCCCGCGAATACCGGGGCACGAAGCAGCTTGGCCCCCTCAAGGCCCGCTACCGGGAGCAGTTCGCGCGCGACCTGCCGTGAATCGCGCCTTCTACTTCGCGACGGCTTCGCGCCACTCCGTCTCGAGCATCGACAGCATGATCATGTCGACGAACCCATCCCCCGTACCGGAGGGCCGGTAGCCTCGCAACACGCCTTCCTGACGGAAGCCCCCGCGCGTCAGCACCCGCAGCGAGGCCGGATTCTCCACCGACACCAGGGCCTCCATGCGGTGCAGGCCCATCTGCTCGAAGCCGAAGCGCACCAGGCCGGGCAGGATGGCCTTCATCACGCCCTGCCCCCACAGCTTGCGCGCCACCATGTAGCCCACCTCCGCGCGCCGGTCCTTCACGCTCCAGTTGAAGAGCGTCAGGTAGCCCAGCGCCGACGTGTCCTCCTGGGAAGACAGCACCCAGCGGAAGCTCTCCCCCCGGCGCATCACCTCCAGGTCGACCGCCAGCTTCGTGCGGATGGTTTCCGGACGCACGGGCACCGCGAAGTTGAGGCTCCGCGCGACCTCCTCGTCCGAGTACAGCGAGATGATCCCATCCGCGTCCGCCATCGAGAGCGGGCGCAGCAGGAAGGGCGCGGGGACTTCGGGCAGCGACAGCGTGGCGGAGGAAGAGGACATGCGTGAATCACCCGTACGGAGAAGACCGCGGCACGCTACCGGTCGAGGACGGGGACCGCCATCCCATCCCGTCCCCTACTCCGTGCGCATCGCCTCCACCGGGTCCAGCTTCGCCGCGCGGGACGCCGGGTAGATGCCGAACAGCAGCCCCACCCCGCAACTCATGCCCAGGGACAGCGCCACGGCCCACGCGGGCACGTTCATGGGGAACAGCAGCACCCACTTGCCCAGGAACACGAACCCGAAGCCCAGCCCCACGCCCAGCAGCCCGCCGAAGAGCGACAGCAGCACCGCCTCCGTGGCGAACTGGCCCAGGATGCGGCGTCGGCGCGCGCCCAGCGCCTTGCGGATGCCAATCTCCCGCGTCCGCTCCGTCACCGACATCAGCATGATGTTCAGGATGCCGATGCCACCCACCACCAGCGACAGCAGGCACACGCCCACGCCCGCCAGCGCGATGACCTGGGAGAGTTCGTTGAAGGAGGCCGTCATCGACTCGTTGGTGTGCACCTCGAAGTCGTTGGCCTCCTGGGGCGTCAGCTCGCGGCGGCGGCGCAGCAGGTTCACCACCTCGTCCTGCGCCTTCTGGAACACCGCGCCGTCACGCGCCTGGATGTCGATCTCCACCGAGCGGTGCTTGCCGTAGAGCTGCTGGAAGCTGCGCATCGGGATGGCCACCTGGTTGTCCTGGCTGGCCATGCCCATGACGCTGCCGCGCTTCTGCAACACGCCAATCACGCGGTAGGGCCGGCCCTTCAACCGCACATCGGAGCCCACCGGATCCATGCCCGGGAACAGCGCATCCGCCACGTCCACGCCAATGACCATCACCGGGCGGCCGTCCAGCGACTCCGTCTCGTTGAAGAAGCGACCGTTGGTGACGGTGACGCCGCTGGTCGCCAGGTACGTGGGCTCCGTGCCCAGGATGCTCACCGACGGGTGCGTCTCACGGAAGGCCGTCGCCAGCTTCTTGCCCCACTCCATGTCGGTGGGCGTGGCCGCGCCCACGGAGGGACACGCCTCCAGGATGGCCTTCACGTCCTCGCCGTAGATGTCCTTGCGCTTGGCGTACTTCGCCCAGTTGATGCGGCCGAAGCCCGTGGGCCACTTCGTCACCTCGAAGGTGTGCGCGCCCAGGCTGCCCAGGTTCTTGTTCACCTGTTCGCGCAGCCCTTCGATGAGCGCCATCATCGTGATGACCGTGGCCACGCCGATGACGATGCCCAGCAGCGTCAACAACGAGCGCAGCGGGTTGCCCAGGAACGTGCCCAGCGCCAGCCGCAGGTTGTCCAGGAACGCGCGCATCGCCTATTCGTAGCGGAGCGCTTCCACCGGGTCCAGCCGCGCGGCCCGCGCGGCCGGCCAGATGCCGAACAGCAGGCCCACCAGCGCCGCGAACGCCACCCCGCCCAGCACCGTGCTCGGCCGCACGTCCGCCGCCAGCGGTGTCACCAGCGACACGAGCTTCGCCGTCCCCAGCCCCACCGTCGTGCCCAGGAGGCCTCCCACCGCGGACACGCTGGACGCCTCCATCAGGAACTGGATGACGATGGTGCGCTGCCGCGCCCCCAGCGCCCGCCGGACGCCGATCTCCCGCGTCCGCTCGCGCACCGACACCAGCATGATGTTCATGATGCCGATACCGCCTACCAGCAGGGTGATGAGCCCCACGCCGGTGGCCACCGCGTAGAGCGCCCCGGTAAGCTGCTCATAGGTGGCCGCGAGCGTGTCCGGCCGGTTGATGGAGAAGTCGTCCGGCACACCTGGCGGCGTCGCGCGCACGCGCCGCAGGATGCCGACGAGCTGGTCCTCCGCCTTGTGGATCTGCCCCGCGTCCGCCACGGCGATGGCGATCTGCATGGGCCGCCCCTTGCCGAAGCTGGAGTTGAACGTCTTGAAGGGCATGTACACGGACAGGTCCATGTTCTCCGACACGACCTTGCCCTTGCGCCCCAGCGTGCCCACCACCTGGAAGGGCTTCCCGTCGATGCGCACCGTCTGCCCCAGCGGGCTGATGCTGGGAAAGAGCGTGGCCGCCACCTCCGCGCCGAGCACCGTCACCGGCCGGTTCACCTCTTCGTCCGCGCGGGTGAGGAAACGGCCCGACACCACCTCATAGTTGCCGATGGTGAGGTAGTCGCTCCACACGCCGTTGACGCGCACGTTGGAGACCTGCTGCGCGCCGTGCGCCACGTCCGACGTGCGAATCACCGCCGGGGAGATGGCGGTGATGAAGTCCGCCTGCTGGCGCACCTGCGCCACCTGCTCCAGCGTGAGGTTCTTGCGGTTGCGGAACACCCACCAGTTGCCCTTGATCATCCAGGGGAACTTGGAGACGTAGATGGTGTTCGCGCCCAGCGTGGCCAGCTGCTTGTCGAACGACGTGTTGAGCCCCTGGATGATGCCGACGATGGCCAGCAGCGTCGCCACGCCGATGCCGATGCCCAGCGTCGTGAGCACCGTGCGCATCCGGTTCGCGCGGAGGGAGAACACCGCGATGCGGGCCCCCTCCAGCACGTCCACCCGGAAGCCCTGGCTGAACTTCACGCGTGGCCCGCCTGGGGCAACACGCCCGTGCCACCCAGCGCGACCACCGGGCCGGGACCGTCCGCGATGATCTCACCGTCGCTCAGGCGGATGGCCCGGGGACAGCGCGCGGCCAGCTTGGGCTCGTGCGTGACGAGCACCAACGTGTGGCCCGCCTGGTGGAGCTGCTCGAAGAGCCTGACGATCTCCTCGCCGGTGGCCGAGTCCAGGTTGCCCGTGGGCTCGTCGGCCAGGAGCATGGACGGCTCCGACACCAGCGCCCGCGCGATGGCCACGCGCTGACGCTGACCGCCCGACAGCTCGTTGGGCCGGTGGTGCATGCGGTGCGTGAGCTGCACCTTGTCGAGCGCCGCCCTCGCCCGCTCCCGTCGCTCCTTCGCGGGCATGCCCCGGTACACGAGCGGCAGCTCCACGTTGGCGAGCGCCGTCTCCCGGGGCAGCAGTTGGAACGTCTGGAAGATGAAGCCGATCTCCACGTTGCGGATGACGGCCAGGTCGTCGTCGTCCATGCGCGACACGTCCTTGCCGTTGAGCATGTAGCGACCGCTGGTGGGCGTATCCAGGCAGCCCAGCACGTTCATCAGCGTGCTCTTGCCGGAGCCCGACTGGCCGATGATGGCCACCCATTCGCCCCGGTTGATGCCGAAGGTCACGCCGCGCAGCGCGCGCACCTCCTCGCCACCCACGAAGAAGGCGCGCGTGAGCGCCTCCACGAGGATGAGGGGGCCGCTGCCCGGAGCATTGGGGGTCGTCACGACTTGCGCCCGCCCTTCCCGTCGCCGGCGGGCACTTCCGGTTCACGCACCGCGTCCCCGTTCGCCAGCTCCTTGGACAGCGTGCGGTAGGGGCCTTCCACCACGCGGTCCCCCACCTGGAGTCCCTCCAGGACCTCCAGCTCCGTGTCGGAGGCGATGCCGGTGCGCACGCGGCGCACCTGGGCCTTGTTCTCCCCGTCCACCACGAAGACGACCTTGGCCAGGGTCTCCGTGCGGCGCTTGGCGGTGAGGCCGCCGCCCTCCACCGGAGGCTGGTAGTCCGGCAGCGAGCGCTCGGAGCGCACCGTGACGGCCTGGATGGGCACGAGCACCGCGTCCTCGTGCGTCTCCGCGCTGATGCGCGCCTCGGCGCTCATGCCGGGCAGCACGCCGGGAGGCCGCGCGTCCAGGGCGACGGTGATGGGGAAGCTGGTCACCTCCGCCTCCGTGCCCGGGTTCTTGATGAGCGCCTTCTGGGCGATCTCCACCACGGTGCCGTTGAAGGACTGGCCCTCCAGCGCGTCCAGCGTCACCTCCGCGGGCTGGCCGTACTTCAGGTGCACCACCTCGTGCTCACCCACCTCGAACTTCACCTCCATCTGGTTGAGCGCGGCGATGGTCATCACCACGTCCTCGGAGAAGTCGGAGCCACGCACGCGCTCACCCACCTCGCGCGACAGCTCGATGACGTTGCCGTCGATGGGCGACAGCAGCGTGGTGCGCGACAGGTCCGTGGCGGCCTGGTCCAGCACGGCGCTGCTCTGGGCCACGCGCTGCTTGGCGGCGGTGAGGCGCGCCTGGGCGGTGTCCACCTGCGCCTGGCTGATCTCCACCTCCGACGTGGAAGCGAGCCCCTTGTCCGCGAGCCCCTTCACGCGGGCGAGCTCCGCGCTCTGCCGCGCGACGTCCACTTCCGACACCTGCACCTCCGAGCGGGCCGCGTCCTTGGAGGCCGTGGCCTGCTTCACGGCCGCCTCGTAGTAGCGCTTGTCGATGCGCCCCAGGACCTGCCCCTTGGTGACGGGGTCGCCGTCCTTCACCTGCAGGGCCACGAGGTCCCCGGACAGGTTGGAGGAGATCTTCACCGTGGTGGCCGCCTGCACCTTGCCCGCGCCCGTGATGGTGCGGGTGATGGTGCCCTTGCGGGCCTTCGCCACCTGGACTTCCTGCGTCGGGGGCGGCCGATCACGCAGACCGCCCACGGTGATGGCCGCCGCGCCGAGCAACAGCGCGCCGGCGATTGCCGCCTTCCACCACGTCATTGTGAGTCTCCCGGGTTCAGCGTGCCCGTGGCCCGAATCAGGGCATAGCGGGCGATTTCGACATCGATGCGGCTCTGGAGCAAGACCAGCTCCGATTGCGTCAGTTTCAGCTGCGCGTCACGGACTTCCAGCGTGGAGCCGGCCCCGGCGCGGAAGCGCTCCTCCGCCAGCAGCAGGCCCTGGGCGGCGGCCGCGCGGTTGGTGGTCGCGAGCTTCGAGGAGGCGATCTGTCCGTCCAGCACCTGGTGCGCCCGGCGCACCTCCGCCTCCAGCTCCCGCGCCGTCTGGGCGAACGTCAGCTCCGCCTTGCGGATGTTGGCCTGGGCCCGCGCGGACTGGGCGTCGGTGACGAAACCGTTGAACAGGTCCCACGTCAGGGTGATGCCGCCGTTGAAGGTGTTGCCGAGGCGCGCCTCGCTGAAGAACGGCCCCAGGTCCTGGCTGGTGTGCGCGTACTGGGCGGACAGGCCCACCCGGGGGATGTAGTCACCCTGGACGATGGCGCGCTGGAGTTCCGCCACGCGCACGCGCTGGACAAGGGCGCGCAAGAGGGCGCGGTGTTCGCGGGCCTGCTTGAGGGAGTCCTCCAGCGGGGGCGCGGGCGCCGGCTCCGTCTGGAACACACCGGGGTCCACGGCCTGGAGGAGTTCGGTGCCGGGGCGGGCCAGCCACACGGCCAGCTGCACCTGGTCCGCCACGAGCTGGTTCTGGCGCTGCACGACGTTGATGCGGTCGTTGCCCAGGTTGACCTCCGCGGCGATCTCCTCTGTCTTGCCCACGCGGCCCGCCAGGAACAGGGCGCGCGCGCGCTCCAGTTGCTCCTCGCTGCGCGTCGCGGTGGCCTTGAGCACCTCCAGGTTCGCCTGCGACAGGTAGAGCGAGAAGAAGCGGCGGATGGCCTCCAGCTCGGAGGTGTCCGCTTCCTCGATGGACTGGTTCTGGACGGCGTCCACGTTGACGCCCGCCTGCTCCAACTGCTTCCAGAGGCCGCGGTTGAAGATGACCTGCGACAGGCCCAGCGACGCGAAGTAGCTGTCGGCGGTGTTGGAGCTGCTCTCCACCTCGCGCGTGAGGACCTCCGTATCGGAGATGGGGATGGTCACCACCTGCCGGCGCCGGCCCAGGTAGTTGAGGCTGGGACCCACGTTGAACTGCACCTGGGGCAGCAGGCTGGAACGGGCGACGCGCTCATCCTGTTGCGCCACGGCCACGTCCAACTGCGCCTGCAGGGCCTGGGTGTTCTTGCGGCCCAGGGCGCGCGTCTCTTCCAGCGTGATGGGCGTGGCGGCGAGCAGCGCCGTGACGACGAGGAGCGCGTTCACTTGCCACCGCCCGCGGGAAGACCGATGAAGAAGATACCGGCGTACATGACGTAGAGCACCAGCGCGAGCACCAGCGACCGACCCAGCCGCATCCCGGTGGCGGTGGAGAAACCCACGCCCAGCAGGCCCACGCTCCAGAGGTTGAAGAAGTCCACCCCGCGCAGCACCCGCTCCATCTTCGGCGTCAGGCCCCCGAGCAGGGAGAGGTTGGACGGCACGAGCCGGGCGGCGCGCAAATCCGTGAGGGAGTACTGGAAGCTCGCGCACACCGCGTAGATGAGGTGGTAGAGCGCGATGGGCAGCAGGGCCACCGCGGCCGCCGCCATCAACTGGCCGAAGGACGCGGGCCGGTTGAAGAGCCAGGCGCACACCCACAGGATGCACGCGAGCAGCAACACCGACAGGGGCATCACGATCAGGCCCTTGGCGATGCCGCCCACCAGCGCCTTGCGCGAGGCGGTCTGGATCTGCTCGGCGATGTCGGACTCGGACACCGCGGGCGCGCCCACCTCCGTCGGGAGGGCGCCCACGATGGACGCGGTCGCGTCCCAGCGCAGCGCGTACGCGACACCGGAGGCGGCGACGCACAAGGCGAGGAGGATGAGGGGCCACAGCCAGCGGCGGCCTTCGACGGCGGAGCGCGTGCCCTCGAGGGGATCCACGAAGACGCGCGCCGGTTGTACAAGGGAGGTCATAGGGATGGGGTCTCTGGGCGGATTACGCAGCCCTCCCGGAGTGATTGCCCGGTCCCTTGAATTGAGTCGGGAAACGGGCAGGCAGCCAATCGAATTCCGTCAGCGGGCCAAGGTTCTACCGCGCCTTGCATCCATCCTGTAGCGGTCTGTAGCCTAAATTTTGCGGCGGGGGCCCGGACGGTGTATTCCGCTCGGCTGCACGCTTGCCGGAGCATGAATGGTCGACAGCACGGATCTCGCCCAGGTTCTTCATGAGGCGCAGGACATCGCTCGCAGCGTCGCCCAGAAGCCCACGTCGGCCCACGTGCTGCTCGCGCTCTTCACGGTGGAGAACCGCGCCCAGCTCCTCCTGAAGGAGAAGGGGGTGGACGAGGACGCGCTGCTGCAGCTCATCACGGAGGCGCCCGCGGAGACGGGCAGCGTCGTGAACGAGCTGACCACGCGCGCGCGGGAGCTGGCCAGCAACTCGCGCTCGGGCGAGGCGGACTGCCTGCACCTGCTCATCGCCATCATCCGCAAGCGCTGCGCGGCGTCGGACCTGCTGGCGCGCACGGGCATCGACCTCATCTCCCTGTCGAACACGGCGCTGTCCTACTCCACGAGCGGAGGCCCGCCGCGCCGGCTCCAGCCCGGCTATGGCCAGGCGGTGACCACCCGCGCGCCGGTGAGCCGCCCGGTGGGCGCGCCTCCCTCGCCCCTGCCCTTCTCCACCCTGGCCCTGAGCGTGCCGCGCCCGGCCCCGGTGATGACGCCTCCTGTCACGGTGCCGCCGCCAGCCCCGCGCATGACGCCCGCGCTGTCGCCGCGCGACCTCATCGACGTGGACGAGGACGACTCCGCGCTGAACGCCCAGGCCGAGCCGGCCGTCCCGCCGATGCCGCGCATGGCGCCGCCCGCCCCCGTGGCC
>NZ_RAWD01000201.1:0-17959 GCF_003612065.1 Corallococcus sp. CA047B | reverse complement strand
CAGCAATCCCACCAGCCCCCAAGCCACCGCCTTGTTCGTCCAGCGCATCCGCGTCCTCCTCGGGTTCTGACTCCGTCCGGGCTCCGGCCTGCCCGGGTCCATCTGTCCCCAGACAGGTTCTATCGGAAGAAACAGCAAGGTAGCGACCCTTCTGACCCAGGCACCCGAGCTGCCTGGGCGCTTGCCCGCAAAAAGCAACTGCCGCCCCCCACCTCGGAAGGTGGGACGGGCGGCAGCGGGACTTCAGCAAGCGTGGGGACGACTCAGCCCCACATGTCGCCGATGAGCTCCTTGCGGCGGGACATGAGCTTCTTGAAGAAGTTGTCGTCGCGCATCTTGTCGAAGGTGGCGACAGACTCGTTCTTCGAGGCCGACTTCTTCGCCTCCGCCTCGATCTCCGCGGGCGTCGCGTTGGGGTTCGCCTGGATGAACTTGTTCATGTCATCCTGGATCTTGCCCTTCACCTTGTCGATGCGGCCCTCGCCCAGGAAGCTGAGGCTGCCCTTCGACTCGTTCATCCCGGCGACGGCCGAGTTGATGACGTCCGAGACGACCTTCGTCTTCTCCGCCTCGGAGGTGTTCGACGTCTTGTACTGCGCGTTGCTCGCGCCAACACCGCTCACTCCACCAGCCATGGGGGAACTCCTGGAAGGAAGTTGAATCTTGAGGGGATTATCCGCGCCGGAGATTGGGAGTTGCGTGGCAGGTGGGCGATCTCCTCACGAAGAGCGCCCCCCTCCCGCGGACGGCTAGCCCTTGAGCTTGCCCAGGGCGGGGTTCTTCATCCACGCCTTGAACGACTCCAGGTCCTTCTGCACTTCCTGCGTGCTCGGCGGAGGGGCGTTCGCGATGGAGGGAGGAGGAGGCACGTCACCCGTGATCGCGGCGCGCTTCTTGGCCGCGCTGTCGCTCACGAAGGCGTCCTTCGGCCCCGCCTGACCGGCGGCGGCCGCGGGCTTCGCGACCTGGGCGGGAGCGGCGGCGGCGGCGGGAGCCGCGGCGGAGGGCTCGAAGCCGCGCGAGGTCAGGTAGTTCTGCATCCACTCCACCGCCTCGATGAGGACGGGGGGCATGGTGGCCAGGGCCGGGTTCTTGCCCGCCTCACCCAGGTGCCGGTTGAAGGCGTCCTTCACGTCCTGGTACAGCGCCATGTTCATGTGAGCGCCGTCCTTGGTGTTGACGAGCAGCTCGGACATCTTGCGCAGCACCTGCTGAAGCGTCCCGGTCGCGCCCTTCGAGGCGGCATCCAGCCCGGAGATGATGCCCTCGCGCTTCTTGGTCAGCTCTTCCGGCGCGGCAGGCGGCATCTCAGCGGGGACTCGCGGATCAGGATTCGGATTCGACATGGAACTGTCCTCGGGTGAAGGGGGGATTCAAGGATGACTGACACATTCACCCTAGCAGAAGATCCAGGGTGTCTAGAAACTCCTGAAGCTCTCCGAACCCTGGAATCCCCCAGGGTTGCGCGGCCGGATTTCAGCGCCGCGTGAGGGCGGTGACCATGGCGCCGGCCTTGCGCACCACCGGATCATCCACGGGCGTCATCGCCGCAGCGCGGCGAAGATCCTCCAGCGCCTGGGGCTTCTGGCCCATGGCCAGCTTCACCTCCGCGCGGCCCACGTAGACGGACGGATCCTGCGGCGCCAGCTTCGCCGCCACGTCGAAGGCCGCGAGCGCGCCCTGCCCGTTGCCGGCCGCCATCTCCACCACGCCCAGCGCCTTGGCGAAGTACACGTCCGTGGGGTTCACCGCGTACAGGCCCTGGAAGAGCGTGCGCGCCTCGGCCACCCGGCCCTGGTAGAAGAAGAAGTAGGCCGTCTTGGCGATGGCGTACAGCTCATCGTTCGAGTAGCCGCGCACCTCGCGGAGCGTGGCCTTGCCTTCCGCCCAGCGCTGAAGGAGCGCGGTGAGCTTCGCCTCGTCCTGCGGATCCTCGGGGTCCAGCGACGCCATGGATCAGTAGCCCTCGTCCTTCTGCTCTTCCCACATGCGGCGGAGGATCTCCTGGGACTCCGCGCTCACCTGATCCACCAGGCCCAGCATCGCGGACTCACGCTGCAGCAGGGCCTTGAGGCGCTCCAAGCGCTCCGGCGGCGCGTTCACCCGCGACAGGCCGCGCTCCAGCATCCGTTGCTGTCCGTCGCCCCCGCGGCCGGCGACACTGGCCAGGTAGGGGCGGTCGCTGAAGCCCTCCAGGTCCGCGTCATGCCCGCCCGGGTGCGGCGGCAGCGGCAGGCGGAGCTCCTCCGACGAGTGCGCCGGACCGATGGAGTCCAGGAGCGCCGCCGAGGCCAGCGCCGGGTTCTTCGGGTTGCCTGCCTTGCGCAGCTTCTTCGCGCGCTCGAGCTGGGCGGGGTCCACCAGCCGCTCGCGGACGCTGCGGGGACCACCCCAGGGCCAAAGGGCTGTACTGGGGGGAGGATTGTTGATTCTGGCCATGGTGGCCCGACTTCAACCCAGGTGAGGGGGCCGCGTCCAGCCCCCCTGACGTCAGCCCGCCTGCTCCCGCTGCAGGGTGTAGATGAAGTTCAACACCTCCGCGACCGCGTCGTAGAGCTCCTCCGGAACCTCCTGCCCCACGTCCACCCGGTACAGGGCGTGCGCCAGGGAGACGTTGCGCATCACGGGGATGCCGTACTGCTTGGCGATCTCCTTGATCTTCTCCGCCTTGAGGCGCATCCCCTTGGCCACCACGCGAGGCGCGCCGTCCGCCTGCTTGTCGTACTTGATGGCGATGGCGATGTCCGCCTCTTCGTCACTGGCCATGGGCCCTCCTCAAGCGCGCGCCGTGGGCGCCGCTTCCTGTTTCAACCCGTAGACGAAGTTCAGGACCTCCGCGACCGCGTCGTAGAGCTCCTCCGGCACTTCCTCGCCCACCTCCACGCGCAGCAGCGCGTGGGCCAGCGGGACGTTGCGCAAGAGCGGCACGTCCGAGGCGCGCGCCAGCGCCTTGATGCGCTCCGCCTTGGCGTCCATTCCCTTGATGAGCACCCGGGGCGCCCCGTCCTTGCCCTGGTCGTAGATGAGCGCCACCGCGACGTGGTCCGGGTTGGTGACGATGACGCTGGCGTCCTTCACCGCCTCCATCTGGGCCCCCTCCATGATCTCCTGGTGGAGCTCCTTGCGCTTGGCCTTGTGGTGCGGGTCGCCTTCGCTCTGCTTGTACTCCTTCTTGACCTCGTCCTTCGTCATCATCATGTCCTTCATGTACGACTTGCGCTGCCACCACACGTCGAAGATGCCGAAGATGACGAAGAGCATGAGGATGCGCACGCTCACGCGGTAGATGATCTCCCCCAGGATGACCATGATGCCGTCGGTGTCCTGCCGCACGGTTTCAATCACGAGGGGCATGGAGTCGCGCACCACGCCGTAGACGACATAGGCGGCGACCGACAGCTTCACGAGGTTCTTGAGCAGTTCCACGAAGGTCTTCTTCGTGAACATGTTCTTCAACCCGGCGATGGGGTTGAGCTTGTCCATCTTGGGCATCAGCGGGTCCATCGTGAAGAGGGACCCCACCTGCAGGAAGTCCATCAACCCGCCGAACACCGCCGCGCCCGCCGCCACCGGGACCGTGAGGAGCAGCATCGTCCGCAGCCCCATGTAGAGCAGCTGGGTGGTCGCGAGCCCCAGGTCCTTCGAGTGGGCGATCTGATCGAAGCTGAAGCGGAAGAGGACGGCGACCTCCTCCTCCACCGTGCCCCACGTGGCCCGGGCGATGCCCATGCCCGCGGCGAGCACGGCCACGGCCGTCAGGTCCTTGCTCTTCCAGACCTGGCCCTTCTTGCGGGAGTCGTCGAGCTTCTTCTGCGACGGCTCCTCTGTTTTGTCGCCACTCTCTTCCGACATGGAGGAATCCCGGGGCGCCTAGGCCAGAAGCTGGATGGCGCGCTGGACCATGCGGAGCATGTTGCCCAGCTCCAGTTGCATGCGTCCGACGATGACGTGCATCGCGATGAACATGATCAACACGCCCATCAGCGGCTTGAGGGACATGGCGATGAAGAACACCTGGACCTGCGGCGCGACGCGGTTGATGGCGCCCAGCGCCAGGTCGGTGCAGAACGCCGCCACCATGCCGGGGCCGGCCAGCGCCAGGCTCACCGTGAGCAGGTTCGCGAAGGCGCGGATCATCAGGTCGAAGAAGGGCCACACGCCGTGGCTGAAGCGCGGGAAGCCCTCCAGCGGGACGACCTGGAGGCTGTCCGCGAGCGCGCGGATGATGATGTGGTGCCCGTCCAGCGACAGGAACAGCACCACGGTCAGCTGCACCTTGAGGCTGGAGAAGAGCGACACCTGGGTGCCCAGCTGCGGCACGAAGAGCTGGGCATTGTTGCTGCCCGACATGGTGTCCATCAGCGTGCCGGCCACGCGGGCCGCGTCGAAGACCGTGTTGACGATGTACGACAGACACAAGCCGATGAAGATCTCCTTGCACAAGAGCGCGATGTACGGGAGCGCGCTGATGGGGATCTTGTCCAGCCGGTCGGAGACGGACGGGAACAGCACGATGGAGATGAGCAGGCCCAGGCCCAGCTTCATCTCCGCGGGCACGACCTCACCGCCCAGGAACGGGCTGAAGATGAGGATGGGCATCACCCTGCACATGATGAGGGCCACCGTGAAGATGGTGACCGACAGGTTGATCCGAGTGCCCAGCTCGGCCATGACTTCGCCGATGTTCATCTGCCGATGAGCGCCGGAAAGCGGTCGAAGACGTGGAAGGTGAAGCGCAGCAGTTGGCCGCCAATCCACGGACCCGTCATGGCCAGCACGCCGAAGACGAGGACGACCTTGGGCGCGAACGTGAGCGTCTGCTCTTGAATCTGCGTGGTGGCCTGGAACAGCGAGATGAGGAAGCCCACCAGGAGGCTCATGAGCACCGGCGGCGCGGAGACCACGAGCACCAGGAACAGCGCCTCCTGGGTGATGAACGTGAGCTGATTCATGGGAGTGCGGTGCTCCTTACAGGTAGCCGATGACCAGGCCCTTGGCGATGAGGTACCAGCCGTCCACGAGCACGAACAGCAGCAGCTTGAAGGGCATGGAGATGGTCGTGGGCGACAGCATGTGCATGCCCAGCGCCAGGAGGATGTTGGCGACCACCATGTCGATGACGATGAACGGCACGAAGAGCAGGAAGCCGATCTGGAAGGCCTCCTTCAGTTCGGACACGACGAAGGCCGGGACGATGACCATGAAGTCATTGGGCCCGATGTCCTTGCGGTCCTCTTCCTTCCGCATCTTCTTCGCCAGGCTGTAGAAGAGCGTGCGGTCCTTGTTGGTGACCTTCTTCATCAGGAAGTCACGCAAGGGCTCCTTGGACTTGTCCGCGGCGCCCAGCAGCGTGCCCACCGTTTCCGAGGAGAAGACCGCCGTGCCCCGGGACCAGATGTCCACCCCGCCCGCCCGGTACATCTCCTGGCCGATGGGGGCCATGATGTAGACGGTGAGGATGATGGCCAGGCCGGTGATGACCTGGGTGGGGGGAATCTGCTGGGTGCCCAGCGCCGAGCGGACGATGGAGAGCACCACGGAGATCTTCACGAAGCTCGTCACCATCATCAGCGCGAACGGCAGCAGCGACATGGCCGCGAGCGCGAGGATGAGGATGAGGGGCCGGGAGGTGAACGAGTCGGAGTTCACCGCCTCCTTCACCAGGGAGTCCGGCATGGAGGTGTCCGCGCCCCCCTTCTTCGCAGCGGACGCGACGAACGGGTGCAGCGATACGAGGGCCGCGAAGAGCCAGGGTGGAGCGCGGAACAGGGGCGAGCGGGCGGGAGACGAACGGTTCACGTGACGGCCTTCAGACGCCCGGCGGCGGCGTGGGGCCACCGGTCCGGCGGGAGAGGAGCTTCTGGAGGAAAGGACTCAGGGACACCGGGGACGACGGAGGCCGCGCGGCGCGGATGCGCTCCACGGCGTCCCGGTCCAGCTTCGACACAAGTTGCACGCCACCCTCGCCGCCACCCACCAACAGGTACTCGTCCGCGGCCTTCAAGACGAAGAGCGTGCGCCGTTGATCCAACGGGATGCGCTCCATCACCGACACGACCGACGCCTTGCCCACGGGCACGCCCTGCAACCCCATCAGCCGGCGCAGACCCACGTTGAGCGTCAGGTAGATGGACGCGAGCACCGCGCCCAGGAGCGCCACCGTGCGCACCACCACCCAGCCCAGGCTCTCCTGCTCCTCCGGAGCGGCGATCCCCAGTTCCTTGTCCAGCTCATCCGCGTGGCGCGAGGCCCGGTCCGCCGGATTCGCGGCGTCGGGCTCCACGGCCTGCGCGGCGGGCTGGGCCGCGACGGCGGGCGCAGGCGATGCGGCAGCGGCCGGTGCGTCGGCGTCCGCTTGCGGCGCGACGGTGGCCTTCGGCGCTGACGGCGTCAGTGGGACGACCGCGGCGGCCTTCGATGGAGGCGCCGCCGGCACGGGCGTAGCGGTGGCCTTCAGCGCGGTCGGCGCAACGACGGCGTCAGCCTTCGCCGGAGGCGCGGCGGGAGTCGGTTGCGGCGCCACGGGCGCCTGCGCCAGGACGGCCGACGACGCGAAGAGCAACGCGGCGCCGAGCAAACCGCGCGAGGAGGAGAGACGGAGGACTGCCATGGATGGGCGCGAGCCTAGTGCACCCGAGTCAGGACCGCCACGGCCCCCAGCGTGACGCGGGTCCCCTGCCCGCCTGCCCTGGGGTGCACGAGGCAGGAAGGCTCATCCCGCCAGGGTGATGATGCGCACGCCGAGCTGTCCGTCCATCTCGACGAGCTCGCCCCGGGCCACCACCTTGCCGTTGACCGACAGGTCCACCGGCTCACCCGGCCCACGGCGCAGGTCGAGGACCTGCCCTGTGCGCAACCCCACCACCTGCTCCGCCGTGATGGCCACGCGCGCCAGCTCCACCGCCACCTGCAGGGGCAGGTCGCTGAGCAGATCGCTTCCATCCCGGTTGTTCGCGTCGTCCAAAGCCGCCCCTTCCAGTTCCGGAGGTACGTCCAGCTCCGGGTTGGTGAAGTCCTCGTTCTCACTTCCGCCGGCCCCGGGCTCCGCCTGGGAGTGGCCCGTCTCGCCGGGGACGACCTCCGTGATGCGCGCACGGTAGCGGCCGTTCTCGACGAACACGTCCGCCGCGAGGTGACCGGTGCGTCCCAGGCCCAGCCGCAGCTGCGCCGTGCCAGCCTCGCCCCGGTCCGGCCGCGCCGACAGCGCGTCCAGCAGCAGCACGTCCTTCACCCGCAGGGAGGCCAGGTCCTGGGCGGACAGCTCCGCCACGCCAATCTCCGCGCGCAGCCAGTCGCGCAGCGTGGACAGCCGCCGCCCGTGCGCCTTCATGTTCGCGCGGCGCTGCTCGCGGCGCTGGGCGCTCTCCACCGCCGGCTCGGCCGCTTCCAGCACCGCCGACGGAATCACCAGCCGCACGATGCCGCGGTGCGGCCCCACCACCGCGTTCAGGTGCACCGCCAGCATCGGGCCGTCCTCGCCCAGCCGCGCGGAGATCTCATCCACGCCCCGGGCCACGCCGTCCAGCCTCGGCCGGGGAACCCCCTCTTGCAGCCCGGGCGCCAGCTCCTTCAGGGCCTCCAGGACGACGTAGCCCATCACGCCCTCCTCGATGTCCGTCAGCGGCCGCAGGCCCACCGTCTCACCGGCGCCGCCCAGCAGCAGGTCCACCGCCGAGTGCGCCAGGGACAGCTCGATCTCCAGCACGCCCCGCCCCGCGAGCGCCCCGGGCGCGAGCACCGCCAGGAAGGACGGGTCGCCCAGGAAGCGGCGCAGCTCCGTCATGGGGCGAGCCTGGGCGGACTCCACCGTCAGGCGCACGTCCACGTCGAAGAGGGCCTTGAGCCGCGCGCAGAGGGTCTCCAGCGTGCCCGGGTTCGGCGTCAGCCAGCGCAGCCGCTCCGCCAGCAGGCCCTGCGCGCGCGACACCTTCTCCAGGTGCGTGAAGACGAAGGGCCGCCAGGGCAACACCGGCTGCTGCGGTGCCGGTGCCGAGGCGGGCTTCGCGGGGGGACCCAGCTTCCGGGTGTCGACCAACATGGTGCGCTCGTAGATTCCGGGTTCGTCGTCCGGCTCCAGACTCATGTCTTCGCCTCGAACCGCAGCTGCTCAAGCGCCAGCCCGCGACCTCCCAGGGCACTGCGCAGGCCCTCGCTGTGCTCTTCCAGCAGCTTCAGCGTGTCGCGGTCGCTGCCGCTGAAGGTGGCGGAGATCTTCCCGTTCCTCGCGCTGACCTTGATGGACAGGCCGTTGAGCACGTCCCCGCGCAGGTCGATCTGGAACTCCGCGTTGCCCAGGGCGTTGGTGCCCACGCGCACGCGCTCCACGATCTTCTGGGCGATCTCACTGGCCATCTGGCGCAGGCGCTCCGAGCCGGCCATGTCCTTGGGCTTCGCCACCGGGACGGGCGCCATCAGCGCGGGGTTGAAGCGGAAGCCCGCGGCGGCCATCTGCCCGCCCTTCTCGTCCTTCTCCTTGCCGCCGCCACCACCCGCGCCCTTACCGCCGCCGGCGTTGACGTCGACCTTCATCTCGCCCTTCTCGGCGCTCAGGCGGCTGGACTCGCCTCCGGCCTTGGTCAGGTCGCCGTCGCGCACGTCGTTGGAGCGCTTGTCCTCCTTGACCTCCGACTTGCGCGTCTCCGAGCGCTGGGTCAGCGACTGCGTCTCCCCCTGGCGCTGGGACTGCTGGGCGCCCTGGGCGGACTCCCCGGGCTTCGCCGAGCCGGTCTCCTTCTGGGCCAGCTTCTCGTCGAAGGTCTTGCCCTGGCCCTGGGTGGCGCGCGCGAGCACTGCCTTGGCCAGGCTCTGGGGGGACTTCGCGTCCGTCGCGGCCTTCGGGTTGCCCTTCTCCTGCTGGCCCTTCTCCGCCTGGCCCTGCTGGACCAGCTTGGAGAAGAGGGACTCACCCTCCAGGCGCTTCTTGCCCTTGGCTTCGGCAAGCCTGCGCTCCTGGATCATCCGCTCCGCCATGCGCGCGGCATCGCGATCGTCGTCAACTCGGCTCATGGCGTCCTCTCCTGACTTCGGGGGCGGCGGGAGGTTACTTGCGCTGGCGGGCCAGGAACAAGGCGTTGCCAATCTCCTCCTGGTTCAGCTCCTCGCGCTGCTGGCGCTCCTGGCGCACCTGCTTGACGAAGGTTTCCTTGTTCTTCTCGATGGCCTTCAGCTCCTTGGCGGCCTCGGCCATCAGCATGCGCCGCTGCTCGACCAGGCGGGCGGCCGCCTTGACGACCTCCTTCTGGTGTTCGATCTGGAGGGCGACCTGGGCCTCTTCGTCCTTCAGGCGCTCCTCGAAGCGGCCCATCATGTTCATGCCGTTGATGCCGGCGCCCTTGGCCATCATCTGCTGGAAGTACTCGGCCACCTTGGCCTTGCGCTCCTTCTTGCGGCGCTCCAGTTCGGCCTCCAACTGGGCCTGAACCTGCTTTTCCTTCTCCAGCGCCTTGATGGCGGCGGAGAAGGCCTGCTCGGCCTCCTCCTTCGCCTTCTCACGCATGTCCAGCAACACCTGCAACCGGTACGGGGGCATGGTGGGGGCATCCTAACCGGAAACGCCCCGCCCGTGCCCCCACCTCCGGGGACGGGGGCCGTCAGTCCTCGAAGAGGGCGATGAGCTGCTCCACCGTCTCCTCGAAGGGAGAGTTGGAGTGGGTGTCCTGCTTGAGGAAGTCGATGATGGCGTCGTACTTCTCGATGGCGTAGTCGGTGCGCGCGTCGGCCCCCGCCTGGTAGGCGCCCAGGAGGATGAGGTCGCGCTGCTTCTCGTAGGTGGAGAGCGTCTCGCGCAGCTTGCCGGCGGCCTTCTTGTGCTCCTTGGAGACGATGCCGCTCATCACACGGCTCAGGCTCGCGAGCACGTCCATGGCGGGCCACTGGTTTCGCTCGCCCAGGGCACGGTTGAGGATGAAGTGGCCGTCGAGAATACCTCGGACTTCGTCGGCGATGGGCTCCTCCATGTCACCGCCAGCCACGAGGCAGGTGTAGATGGCGGTGCACTTGCCCTTCTCCGAGTTGCCCGTGCGCTCCAGGATGCGCGGAAGCATGGAGAAGACGCTGGGCGGATAGCCCTGGCGCGCGGGGGGTTCGCCAATCGCGAGGCCGATGTCGCGCTGGGCACGCGCAAGACGCGTCACCGTGTCGAGCATGAACAGCACGTTGCCGCCGCGCTCGCGGAAGTACTCCGCGATGGCCGTGGCGACGTAGGCGGCGCGCAGACGCACGAGGCTGGGCTGGTCGGACGTGGCGCACACCAGCACGGCGCGCTTCATGCCCTCCTCGCCCATCGCGTCCTCGATGAACTCGCGCACCTCACGACCACGCTCGCCGATGAGCGCCACGACGCTCAGGTCCGCCTGGGTGTTGCGGGCAATCTGGCCCATCAGCGTGGACTTGCCGACGCCGGAGCCTGCGAAGAGGCCCACGCGCTGGCCCTCGCCCACGGTGAGCAGCCCGTCGATGCAGCGGACGCCCAGGGGCAGCGGCCGTTCGATGCGCTGGCGGGTGAACGGATCCGGACAGTCGCGGTCCACGGACCAGTCGATGAGCCCGTCGCCCTCCAGGGGGCGGCCGTCCATGGGTTCGCCGATGCCGTTGAGCACGCGGCCCAGGAGCGCGTCCCCGCACTTGATGGTCAGGGGCTTACCGGTGGGGATGCACTCGCTGTCCGGACCGATGCCGTACAGCTCGCCCAGGGGCATGAGCATCACCTCGTCGCCCACGAAGCCCACGACCTCCGACTTCATGGCGCCACGGGTGCGGCTCTTGACGAGCACCACCTCGCCGATGCGGACGTTGGGCACGCTCGCCTTGATGACGAGGCCGGTCAGTTCGGTGACGCGGCCGCGCACCCGGACGAGGGACGCCTCCTTGATGAGGTCGTAGTAGCGCGAGAGGTCGATGGCCATGGCTGCTTCCTCCGGCTCAGGCCGGACCGCTCTTGCGCGCGGGGTCTGGCAACAGGAGGTTCTGGAGCATCTCCAACTGGGTGGGCAGCTGCGCGTCCACCGTGCCGAACTCCGTCTGCACGATGCAGCCCACCGGAGCGACCTCCAGGTCCTCCTTGATGGCCAGGTCCACCGTGCGGCCGATGAGCTCCATCAGCACGGGGCGCTTGGCGCGAAGCACCGCGGCCGTCTTCGGGTGCACCCGCAGCACCATGGCGCGCGCGTTGCGCAGGTTGTCGATGGCCGCGGCGCACAGGTCCACCATCAGCTCCGGCTCGCGCTCCAGGTCGCGACCCAAAATCTTCTCCGCCATCTTCAGCGCCAGCCCGATGATGTCCTGCTCGTGGGAGGTCATCAGCTCCCCGGCCTGGATCTTCGCGCGAAGGACGATCTCCGTCGCCTGCGCCAGGCCTTCCTGCCGCCCCGCATCCTTCGCCCGGGCGAACAGCTCCTCCTTCTCACGCTGCGCCTCCGCGAGGATGCGCTCCTTCTCGCGGTGGGCCTCCTCGATGATGCCCTGGGCGCCCTGACGCGCCTCGAACACCTCGGCGTTCATCACGCCCGCGCGCGGGGGTCGCAGCACCGGTCGTTCGGACGCGGCGACGACCACCGACTCCGACACCCCATCCCCCTTGATTACCTTGCCGATCGCCATGGGCTGCTCCTTGCGGGCCGGATGCTAGCGCGTTCCGCCGCGCGGTCCACGCCCTCCAGACCCTCCCGGCTCTTCCGGGGCCTCCCGGTTGGGCGGGGGGCGTCTGCGGCCCACCTGCGTGCCCTCGGAGGTGGAGCGCTGGGACGCCTGGCCAGCGGCCGGGGCAGCACGGCCCGCGAGCACGCGCGGGGGACGCTCGGGTTCGCCTCCGGGTTCGGGACGCGCCGCGGAGCGGCTTCCGGTGCGCGAGCCCAGCACCCGGGCCCCCTCGGAGGGGTCCGGACGTCGAGGCTCGCGGGGAGCCTCCTCGGAGGACGGCCGCGAAGGGCGCTCCGCCCGGACAGGACGGCCCTGGGGTTCGTCGGAGGGCGCCGGGCGGGACTCGCCCCGCATGCCCAACCTGGCGGGTGGCGGGCCGATGCGGGCCCCTTCCGGATCGATCTGCCCGGGGCGCGTGGGCCGGCTGCCTTCCGGTTCGCGGCGGCCGGAAACACCCCCGGTCGACGTCCGGGGCGCCGCCCCCCGTTCGCGCTCCACTGGCATCCGGCGCATCTGGGAGCCGTTCGCGTCCCCTTCCGGCGCCGCCGTGGACGTGCGGGGCCGTTCACGCTCCACCGGCATCCGACGCATCTGAGAACCGTTCGCGTCGCCTTCCGGGGGGACCATGGCCACCCGCGACACGGGGCCCCGTTCGCGCTCCACCGGCATCCGGCGCATCTGGGAGCCGTTCACATCCCCTTCCGGCGCGACCATGGACGCACGGGGCGAGGGGCCCCGCTCACGCTCCACCGGCATGCGGCGCATCTGGGAACCGTTCGCGTCCCCTTCGGGAAGGACCGGCGGGCCGCGCCCCTCTCCCGGAGGAGGGCGTGGACGCCCCGCTCCCGGCGACGCGCCCGGTCCCGCGTCACGGCTGGACGCGGCCCCCGCGCGGCGGGCCGCACGCTCGGCCATGAAGTCACGCTTGGCGCCCGCATCCTCCGCGGGCGCGCCTCCGCCACCACCCCGCAGGGCCTTGGGGGCCCGCAGCGCGGGCGACCGCGACGGATCCGGCGCGGTGGTGCGTCCCGCCGGGGGCCTTGCGGCCGGGGCCGCCTGCCTCGCGGAGGGAGCGCCCGACGCGGGCCGGCCTTCCGGCGGCGGCGCGGCCTTGCGCGCACCCGGCGGAGGCGGCAGCACGGCGGAGGGGCGCGGCGGCGCCGTCAAGCGCACCGGCCGCTCGATGAGGCCGCGCACGGCCAGGCGCTCCAGGTCCATCACGATGTCGGTGCGTCCGCCATCGCCCCGGGCCGTCGGACGCGAGCGCTCCTCGCGCACCCACTTCGCCACCAGCTGACCGAACTCACCGCGGTGCTTCTCCAGCATGCGCGCGGCGAACTCCGGCGACTGCGCCACGCACGCCCGCGCCAGCCGCTGCACACCCGCGCTGCGGATGGCGCCGGCCGGCCGGGTGAAGCCTTCATGGAGCGTGATCTGCGCGCGCGCGTCCTCTTCCGGCAGCTTGCGCGGCGCATTGGCCGCCACGGACTTGCTCGCGAGTTGGAGCAGGTCCGGCGGCAGCGCCTCCAGGAAGCCCGTCAGCTCTCCTTCGGGGAGCCCCGCCAGCGCCGGGCCGAGCACGCGCGCGCCCAGGCGGTCACTGACCGTGAGCAGCTCGCGCGTCTGGAGATTGAGCACGTCCGCGAACTTGAAGCCCGCGGACTGACCGGCGACCTCGCGCGCCAGCGCCTCCTCCAGCTTCCAGCGGATGATGTCCAGGACCTGCGGGCGCACCTCGCGGGTGAGCTTCACGCGCGACGGCGGCAGGTGACCGCGCACCGCGTCCGCCATGTTGCCGGGCAGCGCGCGCAGCGTCACTTCCACCAGGGCCCCGCGCTCGCGCTGCAGCAGCGCCGCCAGCCGCTCCGGATCCGCGGTCCAGAGCTGACCGCGCCGGTCCTTCATCAGGCGCTTGAGCTCCTGCACCACCGCGGGCAGGCGCTTCTCGCGCGGAATCTGGAGGATCTCCTGCGCCCGGTGCCGCAGGAGCGCGCTCTCCTCGTCGGGAAGGTGCTCCAGCGCGGCCATGCTCTCCTGGCCACCGAAGGTGACCGCGGTGAGGAGCAGCATGGTCTGGCGCTTGCTGAGCGAGGTGAAGAATGAATCCAACGGTCACCTCGCGGGCCCCCTGGTGGCCCGCTGAAGAAAGAAGGCATGTCCCCGGCCTGGAGGACATGTCCCGTGGCCCGCCCCAGGAGGGCCACGGAGGACCGACGTCACTCCGGACGACCACCCCGTGCGCGGGCAGGACGCGCCGCCGCGGCGGCCCCGCCCCCTGAACCGCCGCGCATGAAGGTCCACGCGGTGAGGCCCATCATCGCCAGGATGAGCGCGAACGCGCCGCCGAGGATGATCTTGAACGTCGAGGCGCTGGCCGCCGTCATGCGCACGCCGAGCACGTCCTGGAGGCGGTTCGTCTCGCTCATCTCCGCCGTGGGGGCCATGGCCTCCGTCATCAGCACGGTGACGGCCTCCGGCTTGAGCTCCGACACGGAGCTGGCGACGAACTGCTTCACCGCGTCCGGGCTGATGGGGGGCTTGCCGGGCTCGTTCGTGCGGTACTTGATGAACACGGAGGCCGACGGCATCGGCTTGTTCTCCGGCTGCGACAGGTCGTTGTTCTCCGGGATCATCACGATGGCGCGCGCCTCCAGCACGCCGTCGATCTGATTGAGCGCGTTGGAGACCTCACCGGCCATGGCCTTGAGGAGCATGGCGCGCTCCTCCGTGGCGGTGGGCACCATGCTGCCCTTGGCGAAGTGGGACAGGCCCTTCTCCACCGGACGCGGCAGCGAGTTGCGCTTCAAGAGCTCCGCGGCCTGCGCGGCGTCGCCCTTGGGGACGACGATGGTGAAGCGGACTTCGTTGCCACCCTCCGCCTTCTCCTTCTTGGCGTTGATGCCGTTCTTGCTGAGCAGCACGTAGATTTCATTGGCGTCCGCCTCCGTCAGCTCGTGCTGCAGCTCGATGGAGCAGCCGGTGAGGAGCAGCAGGGCGAGGAGCGGGGCGGCGAAGGCGGGCGTTCGGCGAGTCATGGGCGGGACGTAGCTTAACAGGGCCCTTGCAAAACGCGGAAGGGCGCCCCCTCCCAACCCTGGGAGGGACCGCCCTTCGCATGCCGCCATGGCCCGGCGGGTGGAAACTCAGACCTGCGTCTTGACGACGTCCTTCAGGCCGCTGGTGGCCTTCTCGACGACCTTCGAGGTCAGGTCGAGCTCCTGCGAGTACTTGTACATGGACGCCTGGAGCCCGAGCAGCTCCGCGTTGGACATGTTCTTGCCGGAGCTGGCCTCCTTGATCAGCTTGTCCATGCTGACCTGGCCCTTCTCCAGACCGGAGACGAGGTCGGACACCATGCCGCCCGACTTGCCCGTCTTGGCGGTTTCGGCCTTGGCGTCCACGGGCTCGGCGCCCTTGGCGGTGGCCGGCTGCTGGGCCGCGCCGCTGACCTTGTTCATGCCGGCCTTTTCCGTCTTGTTGACGGTCTCGACCTGGCGAACGGTGTCCACCTTGTTGGCGGCCTGGGCCTTGTTCACGCCCTGGGCCGCGTCCGCCTTGTCGGCGCCCTGGGCCTTGTCAGCGAGAACTCCGTCGAACTTGGACGCGCCCGTCTTGTTCGTCTGCTGGGCGCCCTGATCCTGCAGCTTTTGCTGCGCTACCTGTCCCGCGGAGATGCCGCTCATCGGAGCCGCCATGTGACACCCTCCTTGCATCCGTCGAGGGGGGAGGGAGTTCCTCCTCCTCGTTCAAGAGTTCCTTGAGCCGGTCAATGGCGCGCGCATGAAGCCGCGACGCCCAGCTCTTCGACTGCCCAATCTCAGCCCCTGCTTCTTCCAGGGTCCTGCCCTGGAAGTAGTAGCCCTGCAGGAGCTTGCGCTCTTTCTCCGGAAGCTTCTCGATGGCCGAGCGCACCCGGTTCTTCAACTGCTCCATCTCCAGGCGCTGATCCGCCGGGAGGGATTCGTCGACATACCCCGCCGCCTCCGCCCCTTCCGCCCCCGCCGCGAACACCGCGGCAAGTCCCGCCACGGCATCCGAGATGTCTCCAATATCATCGTCGAATGACGACCCGCGGTTGCTTGATCCCTGCTCGCGGTCCGCAAGATTTCCAAGATAGGCGGTCGCGCGCTCGCCCTGATAGGCGGTGCGGGCATCCGCGCCCCTCAGGACGCCCATCTTGCGGAGGCCATCGAAGATGGCGCCCTTGATGCGGTAGTGGGCAAAGGTAAGGAAGTTGGCGCCGACCTTGGGGTCGAAGCGTTCCGCGGCCTCGAGGAGGCCGATCTGCCCATAGGCCAGCAGTTCGTCCAGCTCCAGCTGGGCGTTGAACTGCTTGCGCACGGTGGCCGCGAGCGACCGCACGTACGGGCCGTACTTCTCCAGGATGACCTTCCTGTCTTCACCCAGAGGCAAGCGGCGCGCTCACTCGGCCTTGGACCACAGCCGCTCGAGAACCTGGTTCAACCGAGGATCATCCTGCAAGGCACCGGCGATGCGGCCCGTGAGGGCATCGGACTTCATGTGCAGCTTCTCCTGGAGCACCTCGGAGACGAGCGCCTTCGTCGCCTCCTCCTTGCTCTTGAAGCCCCCGTTCTTCAACCGACGGGCGATGGCGAGCGCTTGCGCCGCGATCGGATCCGCAGCCTGGGGGCCCTGGACGTTGCTGGAGCCTACCAGACCTGAAGGCCCGACGAGTGATTCGGTCTTGTCGACCTTGCCGCCGAAGGACGCGCCGGAGGCACCCGCCGCACCGGACGCGCCCTTGACGCCGCCCGCGCGGCCCTTCCCACCCCCACGTCCGACTCCACCGACAGCCATCGACGTACCTCCTTCGTCCTACCTGCTACTTCCGAGGCGGAGGCAGGGCCCCCGCTTCCTTCGCCTGGATGAGCGCCTGGGCCAGCCTGGCGCCGTCGCCTTCCGGTTCCAGGTCCATGGCGGCCTTCAATTCCTTGAGCGCTTCGGGCACCTTGCCCATGAACAACAGGGCCTCCCCCGCGTGTGCCCGGGGCAGCGACGACAGGGGCGCCAGACGCTGGGCCACCCGGTAGGCCTGGAGGGCCTTGTCATGGTGGCCCTGGGCGAACTCCACGGCGCCGATGCCAATCTGCGGCACCTCGCTCTTGGGCATCAGCGCGGCGGCCCCGACGAAGACTTCGCGGGCCTTGTCGAAGTGACCCATGTCGAGCCACAGATAGCCGGACTCCAGCAGCACCATGGCCGGCTGGCGCGCCAGGGGCACGAGGCTGTTGGCAATCTCCGAGGAGGTTTCCGCCATGGACGTCGCGCTGCCTTTCCCGTGGCCGGAAGCACGGAAGGCGGCCGTCGAGGGCCGCCTTCCTTGCACCGGTCAGTTTGTCCGCTGAAGCCCGAAGCTTAGCGGATGTTGCCGATGGAGTTCTTGGTCGTATCGTGCCGCGACTTCATCACGTTGGAAACCGCCGTGAAGAGCTGCGACTCGTGCTGCATGGCCGACTGCATGTTCAGCAGCTTCACGTTGTCGTCCATCATGGCCTTCAGGCTGCCGTTGTTCGTGAGCGAGTCGCTCACGCCGCCCGCGCCGCCGACGCTGGTGCCCAGCGTGGAGGAGCCGCCCGTGCCCGGGACGCCCGCGCCCGTGCCGGGCATGGACGTGGTGGGCACCGCGCCGGAGCCGGTGTTCATCACGCCGGCGTAGGGGCCGCCCGCCATGCCGGAGCCCGCGGCGCCGGAGAAGGTCTGCGCGGAGGAAACCGCGGCCGAGACGATGCCCGCGCCCGGCACGAAGCCGGCCACGGAGCCCACGCCCGCGCCCACGACGCCCGCGGCGTTGTTCAGGCCGTTCTGGACACGCGCGCCAAAGCTCGTGTTCGGCGTCTGCCGAGCCGTGGTCATCTGGGTGTTCATACGCAGGTTCGGACCCATCATGCCGCTGTCGATCTTGACGCCCATTTTCAGCCTCCGCGCTGCTGCCAGCGAATTAAAGGTGAGCCTGGGATCATCCCTTGGCTCTTTCAATGGATTATCGGGGATGCCAGCCTCAGGTTGCCTGCTGGTGACAAGAAATCGTCCAGGCCCCCGAAACGCCTGTTATTTCCGGCCCTTGGGCTGCTTGGACTCGGCGACGAGCTTCTCGCGGACGTCCACGAGCATGCTCAACAGCTCTTCGGCCCGCGCGATCGCAGCCTGGGCCTTCTTGCCGGTTTCCGCGCGCGGCCCCTTGAGGCCGGCGAGGCCCTCCTTCACGGGCGCGAAGAGCGCCTGGACGTCGTCGGCGGAGGCCTTCTCGATGAAGGTCTCGACGGCGGGATAGGAGGGCATGGGCAGCTCCGGGGGAGGGGTC
>NZ_RAWD01000200.1:0-18026 GCF_003612065.1 Corallococcus sp. CA047B | reverse complement strand
CGTTGCCCGCTGCCACGGTCCTTGAAGCGGGGCACCCCGAGGACGTGGCCTACGTGCTCTACACGTCGGGCTCCACGGGCCGTCCCAAGGGCGTGCAGGTGCCCCACCGGGCCCTGGCCAACTTCCTGGCGGCGATGGTGGACGCGCTGCCGCTGGAGGGCGAGCGGCTGCGCTTCCTGTGCACCACGACGGCGACGTTCGACATCTTCGCGCTGGAGACGCTCCTGCCCCTGTGGTTGGGGCACGAGGTGGTGCTGGCCGACGAGGCGTCCCAGCGCGCCCCGGAGCGGCTGGGGGCGCGTATCCAGGAGACGGGCTGCTACGTGGTGCAGCTCACTCCCTCGCGCCTCCAGCTCCTGTTGGAGGACCCCGTGGGGCGGGCGGCCCTGGCCGGGGTGCGGCTGCTGCTCGTGGGCGGCGAGCCGCTGCCGGCGCACCTGCTGGCGCGCGCGCGGACGCTCACCTCCGCGCGCATCTTCAATCTGTACGGGCCCACGGAGACCACGGTCTGGTCCACGGTGAGCGAGCTGACGCAGAAGACCTCCGTGGACGTGGGGCGGCCGGTCCTCAACACCCAGGTGCTGGTGTTGGACGCAGCCGGGGAGCTGCTGCCCCCGGGCGTCGTCGGGGAGCTGTGCATCGCGGGCGAGGGGCTGGCCCGCGGCTACCTGGGGCGACCGGAGTTGACGGCGGAGCGCTTCGTGGCGTCCGAGCACGCGCGGGGCGGGCGGCTGTACCGCACCGGCGACCGCGCCCGGTGGCTGCCTTCCGGCGAGCTGGAGCACCACGGCCGGAGCGACCACCAGGTGAAGCTGCGCGGCCACCGCATCGAGCCCGGAGAGATTGAAGCCTGTTTGGTGACGTCGGGCCTGGCCTCGGCCGCGGTGGTGGTGGTGCGGCCGGATGCCGTCGCGGGGCCGGTGCTCGTGGCGTTCTATGTGCCCCAGGAGCCGGTGCGGCCTCCTCGCGAGGTCCTGGCCCGGCTGCTGCCGGCCGCCCTCGTCCCGTCGCACTTCGTCCCGCTGGCGACGCTCCCCACGCTGCCCAGCGGCAAGGTGGACCGCAACGCGCTGGTGTGGGTGCCCGGGCAGGGGCGGGAGGACGCGCCGCGCGTCGCGCCGGCCACGCCGACCGAGGCCCGACTGCTGCCGCTCTTCGAGCGGGTGCTGGGCGCGCAGGCCCTGGGCGTGACGGACTCGTTCTTCGAGCAGGGCGGCCATTCGCTGCTCGCGGTGCGGCTGGCGCACCAGGTGACGGAGCACACGGGCCGGCGGGTGTCCTTGGTGGACGTGTTCCACGCGCCCACGGTCCGCGCCCTCGCGGAGCGGGTGGACGCGGCCACGCCGGCGTGGGCTCCGCTGCCCCGGGGCGCGGAGGCCGAGCACCACCCCGTCCTTGCGGCGCAGGCGCAGCTCTACGTGCTCCAGGCCCGGGGCGGCGCGGACGACTCGCGCTACCACATGACGGGCGCGCTGGCGCTGACGGGCGCGCTGGACGCGGGTCGGTTGGAGGAAGCGCTGCGAGCGCTGATCCACCGGCACGAGGCGTTCCGCACGTCCTTCGTGTTCGTGGACGGCGAGGTCCGCCAGCGCGTGGCCGCGTCGGTGCCCTTCCAGTTGGAGCGCCTGTCGTCCAGCGAAGACGTGCCCACGCTGGCGCGCCGCTTCGCGCGGCCGTTCGACCTCGCGACGGCGCCGCTGTTCCGGGCGGCCCTGGTGGAGCGCGCGGACGGACCCGCGCTGTTGCTCGTGGACCTGCACCACCTCATCTCCGATGCGGCGTCGGTGGAGCTCGTGCTCCGGGAGCTGGTGGCGCTGTACGCCGGAGCTTCACTTCCGCCCCCGGGCCCCGGGCCCCGGGTCGCCGCCGCATGGCAGCGCGAGCGCCTGGAGTCCGCGGAGCTGCGGGCGCAGGCCGCGCACTGGCGCCAGGTGCTCACGCCGCCGCCTCCGCCGCTGGACCTGCCCTCGGACGGACCGCGCACCCAGGACGCCTTGCTGGAGGCCGACGCCCGGACGGTGGAGCTGTCCCTGGAGCTCACGGCGCGACTGCGCGAGCTGTGCCAGCGCCAGGGGACCACGCTGTTCAACGGGCTGCTGGCGGCCTTCGCGGTGGTGCTGTCCCGCCATGGCGCCACCCGCGACGTGGCGGTGGGGGTGCCGGTGCTCGGCCGCGGGCACCCGGAGCTGCGGGACGCGGTGGGCCTGTTCATGGACACGGTGGTGCTGCGCAACACCGTCCGCGAGGAGGACTCCGCCCTGGCGTTCCTGGCGCGGGTCTCCCGCACCACGCAGGACGCGCTCGCGAACCAGGAGCTGCCCTTCGCTCATGTCGCGGCGCAGGCCCAGGAGGGCGCTGGCACCGCGCGGGGGGCGCTGTTCGACGTGCTGTTCAGCCTCCAGGAGGACGGCCCGCAGAAGCTGGAGGCGGGGGCCGGCCTGGGCCTGGAGCGGTTGGCGCCGCCCCTGCCCACGTCGAAGGTGGAGCTGACCCTCACGGCGCTGGTGCGTGAGGACGGCCCCCTCCGGCTGGAGTGGAGCTTCCGCCGGTCCCTCTTCCACGCCGAGCGCATCGAGCGGATGGCGCGGCGCTTCGGGTGCCTGCTGGAGGCGATGGTGTCACGCCCCCAGGCGGCGTTGCGCGACCTGTCCCTGTTTCCTTCTGACGAAGAGGCGCGGCTGCGCGCGGGCTTCCACACCGCGCACCACGACTACCCGCCGCATCAGACAGTGGGGGCGCTGTTCGCGGAGCAGGCGGCGCTCCACCCGGAGGCGCTGGCCGTGTGGCACGAGGGCCAGGGGCTGACGTACCGGGAGCTGGACGCTCGCAGCAACGCGCTGGCGAGGCGGATGCGGGGGCTGGGCGTCGGGCGCGAGGCGGTGGTGGCGGTGCTGTCGCGGCCGTGCGTGGAGATGGTGGTGGGCATCCTCGCGGTGGTGAAGGCGGGCGGCGCGTGGCTGCCCCTGGATCCGGCGCACCCGCCGGAGCGCACCGCGCTGCTGCTGCGGGACGCGGGCGCGCGCTGGCTGCTGGAGGACGTGGCGCACCCGGCCGTGCGCTTCGAGGGGACGCGGTGCGTGCTGGACGGGGAGGCAGCGCAGGGCGGGGACGCCGCGCCGCTGCCGGGCGTGAACGGGCCCGGGGACCTGCTGTACGTCATCTACACCTCGGGGACCACGGGCACGCCCAAGGGCGTGATGATGGAGCACCGGGCGCTGTGCAACCAGGTGTCGTGGCTGCGGCGGATGTTCGCTCCGGCCGGAAGCCTGCGGCACATGCTGCTGGTGTCGCCCGCGGTGGACGTCTCCGTGCACCAGCTCTTCCTGCCGCTGATGCGGGGCGACGCGCTCTTCCTGCCCACGTACGACACGCTGGTGTCGCCCGAGGCGCTTCATGCCTACGTCGTGGAGCACCGCATCGACGTGGTGGACTCGGTGCCGGCGCTGCTCAAGGGGCTGCTGGAGCATGGCAGCGCCCGGGGGAAGTTGAAGGTCCCCTACCTCTGCTTCGGCGGCGACGTGCTGGGCGCGAGCGTGGTGGAGCTGGTGGAGCGCCACGCGGACATCTCCACCCTGGTCAACTACTACGGACCCACCGAGGCCTGCCTCAACACCACGGCCCTCTTCACCCGGGACTGGCGGCGCTACACGCAGGTCCCCATCGGGCCGCCCGTGGACAACTACCGCGTGTACCTGGTGGACGCGCACCTCAACCTCGTGCCGCCGGGAACGCCCGGCGAGCTGTGCGTGGGCGGCGTGGGGCTGGCGCGCGGCTACCTGGGCCGGCCGGACCTGACCGCGGAGCGCTTCGTGCCCAACCCGTTCGCGCCGGGCGAGCGCATGTACCGCACGGGCGACCTCGCGCGCTGGCTCCCGGACGGACAGGTGGACTTCCTGGGCCGCGTGGATCAACAGGTGAAGATCCGCGGCTTCCGCGTGGAGACGGGCGAGGTGGAGGTCGTCCTCGGCCGGCAGCCCGGCGTGGCGGACTGCGTGGTGGCGGCGCTGGACGACGGTCGGGAGGGCAAGCGGCTGGCGGCGTTCGTCGTGGCGCGCGCGGGCACCCATCTAGAGCTGGCGGCCCTGCGCGAGGCCCTCAAGGCGAAGCTCCCCGCGTACATGGTGCCGTCGCTGCTGGTGCCCCTGGACGCGCTGCCGCTCACGGTGAGCGGCAAGACGGACCGCAAGGCGCTCGCGGCGCTCGCGGCCTCGCATGAGGCCGTCGTGGTGGAGGCCTCGCGTCCCCTCACGGATCCCGAGCGGGGCGTGGCGCGCATCTGGTCCCAGGTGCTGGGCGTGCCGGTGGCGCGGCCCTCGGAGGACTTCTTCGAGCTGGGCGGGCACTCCCTGCTCGCGACCCAGGTGGCTTCGCGGCTGCGCGCGCAACTGGGCCTGGAGGTGCCGCTGCGGCTCCTGTTCGAACACCCGGTGCTGGAGGACTTCGCGCGGGTGCTGACGTCGGCGGGCGCGCCGTCCGGGGAAGCGGCCCGCATCCCCGCCGTAGCGCGCACCGGGCCCCTGCCCGCGTCGTCCGCGCAGCAGCGCCTGTGGTTCCTGGATCAACTGGAGCCGGGCAGCCCCCTGTACACCATCGCGGGCGCGGTGCGGCTGGAGGGGCGCCTGGACGAGGACGCGTTGGACGGCGCGTTCCGTCAGCTCGTGGACCGTCACGAAGCGCTGCGCACCACGTTCGCGGTGCACGAAGGCCAGTGCGTCCAGGTCATCCACCCGACCATGGCCTTCACCCTGGAGCGGGAGGAGGTGTCCGGGGCCCTGGAAGAGGACGTGCTGGCGCAAGCGGCGCGGCGTCCCTTCAACCTCGCCACGGGGCCGCTCCTGCGCGTGCGGCTCTATCGCCTGTCCGCGGAGCAGCACGTCGTGCTGGTGGCGATGCACCACATCGTCGCGGACGGGTGGTCCATCCAGCTGCTCCTCCAGGAACTGGCGCGCACCTACGCGGCGCGGGTGACGGGCGTGGGTGAGGCCCTGGCCCCGCTGCCCATCCAGTACGCGGACTACGCGGTCTGGCAGCGCGAGGGCGCCGGTGCGCGGACGCTGGAGGAGGACCTCACCTTCTGGAAGGCGCACCTGGGCGAGCGCCCGCCGCCGCTGCGCCTGCCCACGGACCGGCCGCGCCCGGCCGTCCAGACGACGCGGGGCGCGCTGCTCTCCGGGACGCTCCCGCCCGCGCTGGCGCGAGGCCTGGAGGCGCTGGGACGGGGCGGGGGACGCACCCTGTTCATGACGCTGCTGGCGGCCTTCCAGGCGCTGCTGCACCGCTACACCGGACAGCGCACCGTCATCGTGGGAACGCCCATCGCGAACCGCACCCGCCAGGAGGTGGAGGGCGTGCTGGGGTGCTTCGTCAACACGCTCGCGCTGCGCGCGGACGTGGATCCGGAAGAGCCCTTCGAGGTGTTCGCGGAGCGCGTGGGACGCACCGTGCTGGCCGGCTACGCGCACCAGGCGCTGCCCTTCGACGTGCTGGTGGAGCGGCTGGGCGTGGAGCGGGACCTGAGCCAGTCGCCGCTGGTGCAGGTGCTCTTCGTGCTCCAGAACGCGCCCGGCGGCGCCGTGGAGCTGCCGGGGCTGCGGATGGAGTCCCGCGAGGTCTCCACGGCGACCGCGAAGTTCGACCTCTCGCTGGCGATGAGCGAGTCGCCGGACGGGCTGGACTACACCTTCGAATACAACACCGACCTCTTCGAGCTCGTGACGGTGGAGCGCCTGGCGCGCGCCTTCCAGGTGCTCCTGGAGGGGCTGGTGGAGCGGCCGCGGGCACGGCTGCGCGAGCTGCCCGTGCTGCCGCCGGAGGAGCGCCGCTTCCTCGACACGCTGAACAGGAAGGCGACGCCGGTGGAGCCCGGGCTCGCGCGCGAGTTGCTGGAGCGGCAGGCCCTGCTGCGGCCGGACGCGCCCGCGCTGGAGCACCAGGGCGTGCGGCTGAGCTTCCGCGAGTGGGATGCGCGGGCGAACCAGGCCGCGTGGGCGCTGCGCGAGCGGGGCATGGGGCCGGAGAGCGTGGTGGCCATCTGCCTGGAGCCGTCCCTGGACCTGCTGGTGACGCTCATGGGCGTCCTGAAGACGGGGGCGGCGTACCTGCCGCTGGATCCGGTCTACCCGCCCGAGCGGCTGGCGTTCATGCTGCGCGATTCGGGGGCGCGGGTGCTCGTCACGCGCGAGCACCTGCTGGGCGTGACGTCCCCGCCCGAGGGGGTGGCGTGCCTCTTGTGGGAGCGCGAGGCGGAGGCCCTGGGGCGTCAGCCGGTGGAGGCCCCGCCGCGCGTGGGTGGGCCGGACTCGCTCGCGTACCTCATCTACACGTCGGGCTCCACGGGCGTGCCCAAGGCGGTGATGGTCCCCAACGTCGCGTTGGTCAACTACAGCGACGCGGCGTCGCGGGTGTACGGGCTGCGTCAGGGGGACCGCGCGCTGCTGCTGTCCTCCATCAGCTTCGACATGAGCGTGGAGCAGATCTTCCCCTGCCTCTTCGTGGGCGGCACGCTGGTCATCCGCGAACCGGACACGCTGGACTCCGTCGCGGGCTTCACGGCGAAGGTGCACGCGTGGGGCATTGAATACCTGAGCATGCCCGCCGCGCTCTGGGCGGAGCTGACCGCGGAGCTGGCGCGGGGAACGCTCACGCTGCCGCCGTCGGTGCGCGTGGTGGTGTCCGGAGGGGAGAAGATCCTCCCCTCGCGCGTGCAGGCGTGGCTGCGCGTGGTGGGCCCGTCCGTCCGGATGTTCAACTCCTACGGCCCCACGGAGACCACCGTCATCGCCACCTCGTGCGACCTGAACGCACTGGACCCGGCGGTGCTGGAGACGCACGAGGTCCCCCTGGGGCTGCCCATCCCCAACATGCGCGTGCACGTGCTGGACGCGCACCTCCAGCCGGTGGCGCGGGGCGTGTCGGGCGAGGTCTTCATCGGCGGGACGGGCGTGGGCCGGGGCTACCACCGGCGGCCGGAGCTGACGGCGGAGCGCTTCATCCCGGATCCCTTCTCCCCGGAGCCCGGAGGTCGGCTGTACCGCACGGGGGACGTGGCCCGCCGGTTGGAGAACGGCATGGTGGAGTACCTGGGCCGCAGCGACCACCAGGTGAAGCTGCGCGGCTTCCGCATCGAGCTGGGGGAAATCGAGACCGCGCTCAGCGCGCACCCGGACGTGAAGGACGCGGTGGTGACGGTGCGCGAGGAGCCCCCGGCCGGCAAGCGGCTGGTGGTCTACGTCACGCCGCGCGGCGGGACGCGCCCCACGGGCCCCACGCTGCGGGCGTTCCTGAAGAGCCGGCTGCCGGACTACATGGTCCCCGGCGCGTACGTGTGCCTGGACGCGCTGCCCATCTCGCCGGGCGGCAAGGTGGACCGCGCCCGGCTGCCGGCCCCGGAGCGCGCGACGGAGGAGGAGTTCGTCGCGCCCGTCGGCGAGCTGGAGGAAGCGCTCGCGCGCGTGTTCTCGGACGTGCTCGCGCTGCCGCGGGTGGGCGCCACGGAGGACTTCTTCACGCTCGGGGGGCATTCGCTGCTGGCCACCCAGCTCGTGGCGCGGGTGCGCGACGCCCTGGGCGTGGACGTGCCGCTGCGCCAGGTGTTCGAGCACCCGACGGTGGCGGGGCTGGCGAAGGTGGTGGTGGCCCTTCGCGACGCGGGTGCGCCGGGGGTGGACGCGGAACGGATTGGCCGCGCCTCGCGGCAGGGACGGAAGGTCAAGCGGTGAGTGCCCTCGAACAGCCAGCGGTGGCCCTGGAGGCCGACGAGGCCTTCGTCTTCCCTGCATCGTCCGCGCAGCGGCGGCTGTGGTTCCTGGACCGGCTGGAGCCGGGCCTCGCGACCTACAACATGCCCTTCGCCCTGCGGCTGACGGGGTCGCTGCGCGAGGACGCGCTGGTCGCGAGCCTGGACGCGCTCGTGGAGCGCCACGAAGCGCTGCGGACCGCGTTCGCGGAGGAGGGCGAGCAGGTGGTGCAGCTCATCCACCCGCCCCGGCCCGTGGCACTCGCGCGCGTGTCCCTGACCGGGCTTCCCCCCGGGGAGCGGGAGGCCGCGCTGCGGGCCCTCTGCACCCGGGAGGCGGATGCTCCGTTCACCCTCACCGAGCCGGGGCTGCTGCGCTCGGTACTCGTGGCGTTGGACGGCGCCGAGCACGTCCTGCTGCTGGTGCTGCACCACATCATCTGCGACGGATGGTCGGTGGGGGTGATGACCCGCGAGCTGGCCGCGCTGTACGCCGCGCGGTGCGAGGGCCGGCCGCCCGCGCTGCCGGAGCCGGAGCTCCAGTACGTGGACTTCACCGAGTGGCAGGAGGCGTGGCTTCGCTCCGAGGCCCCGCGCCAGCACCTGGACTTCTGGCGTGAGCGGCTGGGCGGAGCGCTGCGTCCCCTGGAGCTGCCCGCGGATCATCCGCGTCCGGCCCGCTCCAGTCACCGCGGCGCCACGCGCGCGTTCGCGCTGCCCCGTGCCCTGTCCGACGAAGTGCGGCGCTTCGGGCAGGAGGAGGGTGTCACCCCGTTCATGACGTTGCTCGCGGCCTTCAGCGCGTGCCTGAACCGCTTCACGGGAGAGACGGACGTCGTCGTTGGCACGGCCATCGCGGGCCGGCCGCGCCGGGAGCTGGAGGGCGTGGTGGGCTTCTTCGCCAACACGCTGGCCCTGCGGGTGTCGCTTGACGGCAGGCCGTCGTTCCGCGAGCTGGCGCGGCGGGTGAAGGCCGTGACGTTGGAGTCCTACGCGCACCAAGCGCTGCCCTTCGAGCAGCTGGTCGAGGCGCTGGGCCTGCCGCGAGACCTGGGTCGCAACCCGCTGTTCCAGGTGATGCTGGTGCTGGAGAACCTGCCCGAGGGCGAGTTCCAACTGCCGGGGCTGGTGCTCCGCCCGTTGGACATCGAGAGCCACTCCGCGAAGTTCGACCTGACGCTCTCCCTGAAGGAGACGCCGGAGGGGTTGCTCGGCCAGCTCGAGTACAGCCGCGAGCTGTTCGAGCCGGCCACGATGGACCGCTGGCTCGTCCACTTCGAGCGGCTGTTGGGCGTGGTGCTGGCGGCGCCCGGGGAGCCACTGGACGCACTGCCGCTGCTGCCTCCGGCGGAAGCGGCGCTGCTGCTGGACACCTGGAGTCCTCCCGGCGCCCTGCCGCGCGACGGCGCGCTGCTGCACACCCGCTTCGAAGAGCAGGCCCGGCGCACCCCGGACGCGGTGGCCGTGGCGGACGACACGCGCGCGTGGACGTACGCGGAGGTGGAGCGCCGGGCCAACCGGATTGCTCGGCACTTGATGGGGCGGGGCGTGGGGCCGGAGGTGCGCGTGGGCGTGTGCCTGCGGCGCACGGTGGAGCTGCCGGTGGTGCTGCTCGCGGTGCTCAAGGCCGGAGGCGCGTACGCGCCGTTGGATCCGCACTACCCGGCGCAGCGGCTGGCGTACCTGCTGGAGGACTCCGCGTCGGCGCTGGTCATCAGCGAGCGCGCGGTGCTCGCGGCCCTGCCGGAGGCGCGGCCCGCGACCCTGTTGCTGGAGGACCTGGAGGGCCTGCTCCTGGAGGAGTCCGACGCGCCGCTCGCGCCGCGCTGCCTTCCGGGCGGGCTCGCGTACCTCATCTACACGTCGGGCTCCACCGGCCGGCCGAAGGGCGTGGCCATCGAGCACCGGAGCGCGGCGCTGCTGCTGACGTGGGCGCTGGGCGTCTTTCCGCCGGCGCTGCTGGACGGCGTGCTCGCCGCCACTTCCGTCTGCTTCGACCTGTCCGTGTTCGAGATGTTCGTCCCCTGGGCGCACGGCGGCCGGGTGCTGGTGGTGGGCAGCGTGTTGGAGCTGCCCACCTTCTCGCGGCGCGACGAGGTGACGCTCGTCAACACGGTGCCCTCCGCCATGGCGGAGCTGCTGCGCGTGGGGGGCCTGCCGCGCTCGGTGCGGGGCGTGAACCTGGCGGGCGAGGCGCTGCCCCGGCGCACCGTGGACGGGCTCTACGCGCTCGGGCAGGTGGAGCGCGTCTACAACCTCTACGGGCCGTCGGAGGACACCACGTATTCGACGTGGGAGCTGGTGCCCCGGGACGAGGCGCGCGCGCCCACCGTGGGCCGGCCGCTGGAGAACACCCGCGCCTATGTGCTGGATGCTTCGTGGCGGCCCGTGCCGCTGGGCGTGCCGGGTGAGCTGTTCCTCGCGGGCGATGGTCTGGCGCGGGGCTACCTGCTGCGGCCGGACCTCACCGCGGAGCGCTTCGTGCCGGATCCCTTCGGCCGCGAGCCCGGGGGCCGGATGTACCGGACCGGGGACCGGGTGCGCTGGCTGGCGGACGGGCGCCTGGAGTACCTGGGCCGGTTGGATCACCAGGTGAAGGTGCGCGGCTTCCGCATCGAGCTGGGGGAAGTGGAGGCCCGGCTGCGGGCCCTTCCGGACGTGGCGGACGCGCTGGTGATGGCCCGCGAGGACGCGACGGGCGGACAGCAGCTCGCGGGCTTCGTCGTTCCCCGCGAGGGACGGACGCTGGGGCCGTCGTCCCTGCGAGCGGCGCTGCTGGAGCACCTGCCCGAATACATGGTGCCGTCGCTCTGGTCGGTGCTCCCGAAGCTGCCGCTCACGCCCAATGGGAAGGTGGACCGCGCGGCCCTGCGGACCGCCGGGCTCGCGCAGGGCACGGAGGGTGCCGGAGCGCGAGCACCCCGGACGCAGACGGAAGCGCGGCTGTGCGCGCTGTGGGAGGAGCTGCTGGGCGTGCCGGTGCGGGACGTGCGGCGGGGCTTCTTCGAGCTGGGCGGGCACTCGCTGCTCGCGATGCGGCTGCGCTCCCGGGTGGAGGCGCTCTTCGACGTGTCCCTGCCGCTGCGCGCCCTCTTCGAGGCGCCGACGGTGGAGGAGCTGGCGGCGCGGCTGGATGCGGCGCGCGGCCTGCTCCGCCTGCCCCCGGTGGAACCCCAGCCGCGCGTCTCTCCGCTGCCGCTGTCCTCCGCGCAGCAGCGGCTGTACTTCCTGGAGCAGCTGGCGCCGGGCAGCGCGTTCTACACCCTCGCTACGGCGCTGAAGCTCACGGGGGCGCTGGAGCCGGAGGCGCTGGAGCGGACCCTGCGTGCGCTGACGGCCCGCCACGAGGGATTGCGAGCGCGCTTCGCGCTGGTGGAGGGCGAACCCGTCCAGTCGTTCGCCCCGGTGGACTTCGTGCTGGAGCGCGTGGACGCCTCCAGCGTGGATGCCTCCCGCGTGGACCGTCAGGTCCGCGAGGCCTGGGTGGTGGAGCGGGCCACGCGCTTCATCCGCGCGCCCTTCGCGCTGGAGCACGAGGCGCCCTTCCGCGCCCAGCTCTACACCCTGGACGCGGGTGAGCACTGGCTGGTGCTGTCCATGCACCACCTCGTCGCGGACGGCGCCTCCATCCAGGTGCTGCTGCGCGACGCGGCGGCGCTCTATGCCGGGGAGCGGATGGGCACGTCGGCCCTGTTGCCCGCGCTGCCGTACCAGCCCGCGGACCACGCCGTGTGGGAGCAGCGGCTGTGGGCCCAGGAGCTGCTGGCGCCGCAGCTCGCGTACTGGGAGGCGAAGCTGGCCGGGCCGTTGCCGGTGCTGGAGCTGCCCCTGGACTTCCCGCGCCCTGTGATGCGCACGGACCGGGGCCGGACGCTCCACTTCGAGCTGTCGTCGGCGCTCACCGCCGCGTTGCCTGCGCGGGCCCGCGCCTGGGACGTCACGCCCTTCATGCTCTTGCTCGCGGCGTTCCAGGCGGTGCTCGCCCGGCATGCGCGTCAGGACGACATCCTCGTGGGCACGCCCATCGCGGGACGGGGCGTGGCGGGGACCGAAGCGCTGGTGGGCTGCTTCATCAACACGCTCGTCCTGCGCACGGCGGTGAGCCCCGGGCTGTCCTTCGAAGAACTGGTGGCGCGCGTGAAGACCACCTGCGTGGAGGCGTTCAGCCATGCGGACCTGCCCTTCGACCGGCTGGTGCAGCACCTGCAACCGCCGCGCAGCACCGCGCACACGCCGCTGTTCCAGGCGATGTTCGTGCTCAACGAACAGGGCACGGCACAGGGGGCCTTCGCGGACGTGGATGCCCGTGAGGTGCCGCTGGAGTCGGGCACGTCCACCTTCGATCTCACCTTCACCGTGCTCCAGCGGGAGCAGGGGATGGGGGTGGCCATCGAGTACTCCACGGACCTGTTCGAGGCCGCGACCGTGGCCCGCCTGTTCGACGCGTACGAGGCGCTGCTCGCGGATGCACTGGCGCGGCCTGGCGCGCGGCTGGACACGCTGCGCCTGCTGTCGCCAGGTGCGCGTGCGCGGCTGCTGGCGGAGCGCTCGCCCGGGGTGCACGCGCCGTCCGACGAGGAGACGGTGGTCTCCCGCTTCGATGCGCAGGCGACGCGCGAGCCCGGGCGTCCCGCGGTCGTGGCGGTGGACGGGACGCTGACCTATGGCGCGCTGCGGGACGAGGCCTGGGCGCTCGCGGCCCGGCTGCGCGCGCACGGGGTGGGGCGGGGGGACCGGGTGGGCGTGTGCCTGGAGCGCACGCACCGGCTGCCGGTGGCCCTGCTGGGCGTGCTGAAGGCGGGCGCGGCGTACGTGCCGTTGGATCCCCACTTCCCGCGCGAGCGGCTGGCGCTGATGGCCGAGGACGCGGGGCTGCGCCTCACGCTCACCGAGCAGGGCTGCGAGGCGCGCCTGGGCCCGGAGGCGGGGACCCTGTGGCGCCTGGACGCGCAGGCGCAGGACGTGCGGGACGCGGGCGTCGAACGGGTCCCGGGCCCGCTCGGGATGGACGAGGCCTACGTCCTCTACACGTCGGGCTCCACCGGCCGGCCCAAGGGCGTGAGCGTGCACCACGCGGCGCTGGAGAACTTCCTTGCGTCCATGGAGGAGGCCCCGGGGCTGTCCGGGGACGACGTGCTGGCGGCCGTCACGACGTTGTCCTTCGACATCGCGGGGCTGGAGCTGTACCTGCCGCTCCGGGTGGGCGCGCGCATCGAGCTGTGCACGCGCGACGAGGCCCGGGATGCATCGCGGCTCGCGGAGCGGCTGGAGCGCGCGGGCGCGACGGTGATGCAGGCCACCCCGACGGCGTGGCGGATGTTGTTGGAGGCGGGCTGGACGAACCCGCGACGGATGACGGCGCTGTGCGGCGGCGAGCCCCTTCCGTCCGATCTCGCCGCGAGGCTCGTCGCCACGGGCGGGGCGCTGTGGAACCTCTACGGCCCCACGGAGACGACGGTCTGGTCCACGGTGGCGCGGGTACGGCCCGGGGACGCGCGGCTGACGGTGGGCCGGCCCGTCCTCAACACCCCGGTGTACGTGCTTGACGCGTGCATGGAACCGGTGCCTCCCGGCGTGTGCGGCGAGATCTACATCGGGGGCGTGGGCGTGGCGCGAGGCTACGTGGGGCGCGCCGCGCTCACGGCCGAGCGCTTCGTCCCGGATCCCTTCAGCGCCACGCCGGGCGCGCGGCTGTATGCCACGGGGGATGTCGGGTGCCTGCGCGCCGACGGGATGCTGGAGGTTCGCGGGCGCGAGGACTCGCAGGTGAAGGTGCGGGGACACCGCATCGAAACGGGCGAGGTGGAGGCCGCGCTCCGGGCCGTTCCCGACGTGCGGGACGCGGCGGTCGCGGTGCGCGATGCGGCTTCAGGCGCGGCGCGGCTGGTGGGGTACGTGGTGGCGCGGCAGGGGGCCTCGCTGTCGCCGGAAGCACTCCGTGAGGCGCTGGAGGCCCGGCTGCCCGAGTACATGGTGCCGTCCGTCTTCGTCGTGCTGCCCGCGCTGCCGACGACGCTGAACGGCAAGGTGGATCGCAAGGCGCTCCCGGAGCCGCCGGTGGAGCGCACGAAGGGGAGGGCGCCGTCGGGTCCCCGCGAGCAGTGGGTGGCGCGCGTGTTCGCGGAGGTGCTCGGCCGGACGTCGGTGGGCGCGGACGACAGCTTCTTCTCGCTGGGAGGCGACTCCGTCGCGGCCATGCGGCTCGTGTCCCGGCTGCGGCGGGAGGGCTTCGCGTCCTCGCCGAAGCAGCTCTTTGAGCACCCCACGGTGGCCGCGTTCGCCGAGCAGCTGGTTCCGCTGGAGTCCGGGCCCGCAGGGGGGATTCAGCCCGAGGACGCCGTGCGGCTTTCGCCCGGGGAGTCCGCCCCGCTCACCTCCATGCAGCGAGGCATGCTCTTCCGGGCGCTGTTCTCGCCCGCCTCGCGTGACTACTTCGAGCAGGTGGGAGGCCTGCTGCCCGCGACGCTGGACGTGGACGCGTTCCGGTCCGCGTGGACGGCGGCCGTGGAACGACACGCGGCGCTCCGCACGGTGTTCGTCCTGGACGACGCCGGAGCGCCGGCCCAGCGGGTCGTCGAAGGGTTCAAGGCCGACTCTGGAAGCGGGGATGGGGCGGCGGTGTCCGACGCCGACTGGCGCCGCTTCCTGGAAGAGGATCTGCAGCGGGGCTTCGTGCTGGAGGAGGGGCCGCTGTTCCGGCTGGCCTTGTCCCGGGCCCCCACGGGCGGCTGGCGCTTCGCGCTGTCCTTTCACCACGCCATCCTGGATGGCTGGAGCCTGGGCCTGCTGCTGTCGGAAGTGGCGGAGCACCATGACGCCGTGCTCGCGGGGAGGACGCCCGTGTTCGCGGCGTCGCCGGACTTCCGTCACTTCGTGCGCCACGAGCGGGAGCAGGACCTGGCGCCCGCGCGGGCCCTGTGGACGGAGGCCCTCCGGGGCTTCGACTCACCCACGCCGCTGCCCCACGGTGGGCCGGATGTCACCGTGGCGTCCGGGGAGCCCCGCTACGCCCGCCACGTCGTGAGCGTGGACGCCCGCGAGACCGAAGCCCTCCAGGGCTTCTGCGCGCGCCACGGGCTGACGTTGAGCACGCTGGTGCAGGCGGGCTGGGGGCTCGTGCTCGCACGACACGCGGGGGCGACGGAGGCCGTGTTCGGCTCGCTGGTGTCGGGGCGCTCCGCTCCCGTCGCGCGGGTGACGGAGCTGGTGGGCCTGCTCATCAACACGCTGCCGGTCCGCGTCCGTGTGACGGCCGGACAGCCCGTGCTCCCGTGGCTGCGCGAGCTGCAACGCGAGCAGGCCGAGCTGCGCGAGCACGAACTCGTGCCGCTGGAGCAGGTGCAGCGCTGGAGCGAGGTGGGGGCCGGGCGGCTCCTCTTCGAGAGCGTGCTCGTGGTGGACCCCTGGCCCCTGCGTGGTGGCGAGCGGGGCGTCTTCGCCGCGGGCGTCGAGGAGCTGGGCCCGCCGCGCACGGGCTTCCCGCTGCACCTGGCCGTCTACCCCGGCGCGTCGCTGGGGCTGGCGCTCACCTACGACGCGAATCGCCTGGGCGCGCAGGCCGTGGCCCGGCTCGCGGGCAGCCTGCGCACGGTCCTCGCCGCGATGGTGGAGGGGCCGGAGCAGCGCGTGGGCCGGCTGTCGCTGCTCGGGGTGGAGGAGCGACAGCAGCTGCTGCGCGCATGGAATCCCACGGAGCACGTGTTCGAGCACCCGTCTGCGCTGCACGTGCCGTTCGAACAGCAGGCCGCGCGCACGCCTTCGGCCATCGCCCTGGAGCTGGAGGGGGAGTCGATGACGTACGCGGCGCTCGACGCGCGGGCGAACCTGCTGGCGCACCGGCTGCGCGCACGGGGCGTGGGGCCGGAGGCGCTGGTGGGCGTCTTCCTGGAGCGCTCGCTCGACATGGTGGTGGGCCTGTACGGCATCCTCAAGGCGGGCGGAGCCTACCTGCCGCTGGAGCCTGGACTGCCTGCGGAGCGCCTGCGCCAGATGGTGGAGGACGCGCGTCCCCGGGTCACCCTCACGAGCCGCGCCCTGGCGGAGCGGCTGCCGGAAGGCGCGGGCACCGCGTTGGTGCTCGACGACGACGCGTGGACCTCCGGGCTCGAACCCTCCGCCGCCACACGGCCTCCTCCGGGCGGCGCGGAGCTGGACCATCCCGCGTACTGCATCTTCACGTCGGGTTCGACGGGGCGGCCCAAGGGCGCGCTCGTCACCCACCGCGGCATCCACAACCGCATCGCCTGGATGCAGGCGGCCTACGGGATGGGGCCTGACGACCGCGTCCTCCAGAAGACGCCCTTCGGCTTCGACGTGTCCGTCTGGGAGTTCTTCTGGCCGCTCGCGGTGGGAGCCCGGCTGGTGGTGGCGCGCCCTGGCGGACATCAGGATCCCGCCTACCTCGTGCGGACCCTGGCCTCCGCGCGCATCACCACGGTGCACTTCGTGCCGTCCATGCTCCAGTTCTTCCTGGAGGCGCCAGGGCTGGAGGCACTGGACGGCCTGACGCGCGTCTTCTGCAGCGGCGAGGCACTGCCGGGCGTCCTCCAGCGCCGCTGCATCGAGCGGCTCCCGCGCGCGACGCTGTACAACCTCTACGGCCCCACCGAGGCGTCCGTGGACGTGTCCCACTGGACATGCAGGCCCGGGGACGCGCGGCCCACCGTGCCCATCGGCTTCCCCGTCTTCAACACGCGACTGCACGTGCTGGACGCGGACCTCAACCTGCTGCCCACCGGCGCGCTGGGCGAGCTGTTCATCGGGGGCGTGCAGCTGGGGCGCGGCTACCTGAACCGGCCCGCGCTGACGGCCGAGCGCTTCATCCCCGACCCCTGCGCGACGGAGCCGGGGGCGCGGCTGTACCGCACGGGAGACTTGGCGCGGCGGCTGGAGGACGGCTCGCTGGAGTACGTGGGCCGCGTCGACCGCCAGGTGAAGGTGCGCGGCTTCCGCATCGAGCTGGGGGAGATCGAAGCGGTGCTCCTGGGGCTGCCCGACGTGGCCGAGGCCGCGGTGGAGGTGCGCGCGGCGCCGGGCGGGGAGGCGCTGCTCGCCGCCTACGTCGCACCGCTGGGAGGCCGTGCCCCGGCGGACTGGGGAGAGACGCTGCGCGCGGGCCTCGCGCGCGTGTTGCCCGGGTACATGGTGCCGGGTCGCTTCGCGGTGATGGAGCGGCTGCCGCTCACGCCCAGCGGCAAGGTGGACCGGCGCGCGCTGCCGGCCCTGTCGGCCGCGGCCGCGGGCCCGGACGGCGCGCGCCTCGCACCCCGGAACGCGCGCGAGGCGGTGCTGGTGGACCTCTTCGAGCACGTGCTGGGCGTCACGGGCGTGGGGGCGACGAGTGACTTCTTCCAACTCGGTGGCCACTCCATGCTCGTGCTGCGGCTGCTGGCGCGGATGGAGTCGGCCTTCGGGGTGCGGCTCCCGCTCGCCACGCTCTTCCAGACGAGCACGGTGGAGGGGCTCGCGCGCGCCGTGGAGACGGCCGGCGGCGAGCAGGGCGTGCTGGTGCCCCTGGGCGGCGAGGGCGACGGGCCTCCGCTGTTCCTCGTGCACCCGGTGGGCGGCAACGTCCTGTGCTACCGCGCGCTCGGCGAAAGGCTCACGGGCCGCCGCCTCTACGCCTTCCAGTCCCAGGGCGTCACCGGCGCCAGGCCGGACCTGACGGTGGAGGCCATGGCCACGCGCTACGTGCGCGAGCTGCGCCGGGTGCGGCCCTCCGGCCCCTACCACCTCTTCGGCTGGTCCATGGGCGGCGTCATCGCCTTCGAGATGGCCCGGCAGCTCGAAGCAGCGGGGGAGTCCGTGGGCGAGCTGTGCCTGCTGGACTCGACGCTGGAGGGCTTCGAGCAACCGCTCGGGCCCGGTGACGACGCGGCGCTGCTGGGCGCCTTCGCGGTGGACCTGGGGTTGCCTGAGGCGTCCGTGGCGTCGCTCGCCCACGGTGGAAGCCTGCTGGAGCTGCTGCGCGCCGCGCGCGACGGTGGCGTGCTGCCCGAGGACGCCCCCCTGGAGACGCTGGAGCGGCTGTACGCCGTGTTCCGCGCCAACCTGGAGGCGCTGCACGCCTACCGCCCCGGGGACTACGCGGGGTCGCTGACGCTGCTGGCCGGGGCGGAGGGCGGCATCCGGGACGCCTCCTCGCAGGACTGGGGCTGGGCCCGCGTCGTGCGCGGAGGCGTACGGACGCTGCGCGTTCCCGGCAACCACTACGAACTGCTTCAGCCGTCGCATGTGCAGGCGGTGGGCAACGCCCTGCGGGCGCTGCTCGAAGGCTCCCTGGCGCCCACCC
>NZ_RAWD01000001.1:0-158051 GCF_003612065.1 Corallococcus sp. CA047B | reverse complement strand
AGATGTGTATAAGAGCCAGGACCCGGGCCCCGCCCGCCGTGGGACGCCTGACGGCCGAGCCGCTCACGTCCCTGCCGCCCCAGCGCCTCATCTACGGCGTTCCCGCGCCGCCGCCGTCCGCCAACAGCCATCCCCTCACCGTGGGCACCCTGCGCCGCGGTGGTGGCGGTGGCGGTTCCGGTGGCGGTCGCTGAAGCACCTTGCTCCTTTCGTCTTCCCCCCTCCTCTCCCGCTCCCGTCACGGAGACACCGATGCCTGACTTCCTTGGACATGCCGAGAACCCACTGCGCGAAGAGGAGTGGGCGCGCCTCAACGAGACGGTGATCCAGGTGGCGCGTCGGTCGCTGGTGGGCCGTCGCATCCTGGACATCTACGGCCCGCTGGGCGCCGGCGTGCAGACGGTGGCCTACGACGAGTTCCAGGGCGTGTCCCCGGGCGCGGTGGACATCGTCGGTGAGCAGGAGACCGCGATGGTCTTCACCGACGTGCGCAAGTTCAAGACGATCCCGATCATCTACAAGGACTTCCTGCTGCACTGGCGGGACATCGAGGCGGCGCGCACGCACAACATGCCGCTGGACGTGTCCGCCGCCGCCGGGGCCGCCGCCCTGTGCGCGCAGCAGGAAGACGAGCTCATCTTCTACGGCGATCAGCGCCTGGGCTACGAAGGCCTGATGACGGCCAATGGCCGCCTCACCGCCACGCTGGGCGACTGGACGGCGCCGGGCGGCGGGTTCCAGACCATCGTGGAGGCCACGCGCAAGCTCAACGAGGCCGGCCACTTCGGGCCCTACGCCGTGGTGCTGTCGCCCCGGCTGTACTCGCAGCTGCACCGCATCTACGAGAAGACGGGCGTGCTGGAGATTGAAACCATCAAGCAGCTCGCCTCCGACGGCGTCTACCAGTCCAACCGCCTGCGCGGTGAGTCGGGCGTGGTGGTGTCCACCGGCCGCGAGAACATGGACCTGGCCGTGGCCATGGACATGGTCGCCGCCTACCTGGGCGCCAGCAAGATGAACCACCCCTTCCGCGTGCTGGAGTCGCTGCTGCTGCGCATCAAGCACCCGGACGCCATCTGCACGCTCGAAGGCGCCCTCCCCGCTGCCCCCCCGGCGCGCCGATAGCCCTTCCAACGCGGGTCCCCATGGCGAAGGTCCTGGTCATCGATGACGAGACGAACCTGCGCAAGGTGCTGGCCGCCCTGCTGCGCCGCGACGGGTTCGACGTCACCGTCGCGGAGAACGGGGAGCAGGGCCTCGCCGAGTTCAACAAGAACGGCGCGGACATCGTCGTCACCGACCTGGTGATGCCCAAGCTGGGCGGCATGGAGGTGCTCGCCGCCGTGCGCGCCGCCAACCCCGACGTGCCGGTGATCATCATCACCGCGCACGGCACCGTGGACTCCGCGGTGGAGGCCATCAAGGCGGGCGCGTTCGACTACATCACCAAGCCCTTCGACCAAGCGGAGCTGTCCTCCGTCGTGGCCAAGGCCGCCAAGACGAACGAGAGCGCCAAGCGCTCCGTGCGGGCGGATCACAAGGCCCGCTCCGCCATCATCGGTGAGTCGCCTCCCATCCAGGACGTCTACAAGATCATCGACAAGGTGGCGGACACGCCCTCCACGGTGCTCATCACCGGCGAGAGCGGCACGGGCAAGGAGCTGATCGCCACCGCGCTGCACGGGGCCTCCAGCCGCCGCGACAAGCCGTTCATCAAGATCAACTGCGCCGCCATCCCCGCCACGCTCCTGGAGAGCGAGCTGTTCGGCTACGAGAAGGGCGCCTTCACCGGCGCCGTCACGTCCAAGCCGGGCCGCTTCGAGCTGGCCGACGAAGGCACCCTCTTCCTGGACGAGATTGGCGAGATCCCCGTCGAGATGCAGGTGAAGCTGCTGCGCGCGCTCCAGGAGGGCGAGTTCGAGCGCGTGGGCGGCATCAAGACGACGCGCGTGAACGTGCGGCTCGTGGCGGCCACCAACCGCGACCTCCAGGCGGAGATCGAAGCGGGCCGCTTCCGCAAGGACCTGTACTACCGGCTGGCCGTGGTGCCCATCGTGCTGCCCGCGCTGCGCGAGCGGCGCAGCGACATCCCGATGCTCGCCCAGCACTTCGTGGACAAGTACAACCGGCGCCTCAACAAGAAGATCGAAGGCATCGCCGACGACGCGCTGGCGCTGCTCCAGGCGTACGCGTGGCCGGGCAACATCCGCGAGTTGGAGAACCTCATCGAACGCGTGCTGCTCTTCGCGGACGGCCCCTCCATCACGGCGAAGGACCTGCCGGAGCCGGTGCGCGGCGGAGCGGGCGTGCAGGCGGGGGCCACGATGGGCGGCTCGCTGGGCACGCTGGACGTCCCGGTGGGCGAGGTGGGCCTCAAGGACATCGTGCGCATGAAGGCCGCAGAGCTGGAGCGGGACCTCATCGTGAAGAAGCTGGATGAGACGGGCGGCAACGTCACCCGCGCCGCGCGCCTCCTGCAGATCAGCCGCAAGTCGCTCCAGACGAAGATGAAGGAGTTCGGCCTGCGCGACACCACTCCGGACGGGCAGGACGACGGTCCGGACGAGTAGCAGCCCCGGGGCGCCGAAATATCGCCGTTCCGTCGGCGGTTTCGGGCCCGCGTACCTTCTCACCCTCAGGGAGCTTGAATGCGGCCGAATCTTCCCACCCTCGGTGGACCACCGAAGCGCAATCCCTTCGGACCGGTGGTTGCCGTCTCCGTCATCCTCGGCGCGGCCGCGGGTGGCGTGTGGTGGTGGAAACAGCGCATGCCGGACGTCCCCATGGACGGCGCCTCCTCCCAGGCCGCGACGCCCGTGGATGCGGGCACGGTCGCGCAGGCCCCTTCGGCGACGCCCCCCGCCCCCACCGATCCGGTGAAGGCCGCGGGCCTGGAGCGCGCGTCCATCCGCATTGAAGGCCCGCTGGAGACGGCGCTGGTCCAGGCCGCCGGCCCGGAGGTGGGCCCCGCCCTGGCCCAGGTCGTGACGCGCACGCTGGTGTGGTGGGTGCGTGTACCCGGGGAGATCCTCCGGGGCGACACGCTGGACGTGCTCTACCAGCGCCGGCCCAACGAGGAGCCGCTGGTGTACGCGGTGCGCTTCATCTCCGGCAAGACGGGCCAGACGCACCGCGCCTACCGCTTCCAGCCCGGCGGTGAGACGAACGCCCGCTACTACGTGCCCAACGGCGACGAGCTGGAGCTGCGGATGGAGCACTCGCCCATCGACAGCTACGAGCAGATTACGTCCCTGCTGCGAGACGGCCGGGGCCACAAGGGCGTGGACTTCCGCGCGCCGGTGGGCACCACCGTCCGGGCGCCCTTCGCGGGCGTCGTCAAGCGCAAGAACTGGAACTTCGGCAGCAACGGCAACTGCATCGAGCTCATCGAGTCCGGGGGCAAGGGCCGCCGCGCCCTCTTCCTGCACCTGGCGGAGCTGCCCCGGTCGGTCCAGGCCGGGATGCGCGTGTCGGCGGGCCAGGTCCTGGCGCAGAGCGGCAACACGGGCCACTCCTTCGCCCCCCACCTGCACTACCAGCTGATGCTGGGGGAAAACCGGGTCCTGGACCCCTTCGACCAGCACAAGACCTTCCGAGCGGCCCTCACGGCCACCCAGAAGGGCGCCTTCGAGGCCGAGGTCCAGCGGCTGGACGGACTGCTCGGGACGTCCGTGGCGGGCAAGTAACGCCCACCCATTTCTTGACACTCCTCCGACGGCACGGCTAGCTGGCAGGCTCCTGGGCCGTGGGTCGTCGGAGGTTGTGGATGCACAGGTTTCGTACCGTCATCGCCGCGCTGACGCTGGGCGCGCCGCTCGCCGCCAGTGCTGCGGACATCACCCGGATCGCCTCGTCGTTCGAGGATGACGATCCGTTCGATCTCTTCCTCGACGTCGGGTTCGAGCGCACGCAGACGCGCGCGAAGATCGTCCGTGAGCAGCTCCCGTCCGGGGGCTCCGGGGGCGAACTCAAGGAGGTCAACGAGCTCTGGTACAAGGGCGTGGACGCGCGGCTGAACCTGGCGCTCGCGTTCGGCCTTTGGAAGGACCTGGAGTTCTCCTTCAAGCTCCCCATCGTCTTCCAGCAGAACGAGAGCTGGGAGTTCGTGTCGGGGGTGGGCCAGAGCAACTCCACCATCGTCAACAGCTGCTTCAACGCGGACGGCTCGCCGTACTCGTCGGAAGGCTGCGTAGGCCGGCTCTTCAGCATGCCGCAGGAGAGCTACCGGGGCGGGCTGGGCAACATCCACTTCGGGCTGGCGTACGCCTTCTTCAACCAGGAGAAGGACAGCACCAAGCCCACGTGGATCGTCGGCATCGACTACGAGGCGCCCACCGCCAAGCTGCGCGACCCGAGCGTGGACACCACGGACCCGGACGGGGAGCGCGGCAACGTGGGCGACCGCGTCCACAAGTACCAGCTCTACACGTCCTTCTCGCGGCGCATGGGCGCGGCGGACCCGTACTTCAAGGCGTACCACACCATCCCGGTGCGCGGTCCCAAGGCCTATTCCAACTGCGATCAGGCCGGCACGAACCCGTCCAATCTGGGCGCTCCGGGCAACTGCTTCACCGGCCCGTGGAATCGCAAGGAGACGGGCATCCAGGCGCCGTCGCAGACGGGCATCCTCTTCGGCGTGGAGCTGGTCCCGTTCGAGAGCGCGGCCAAGGCCCAGAAGTTCACCGTGGACGCGCGACTGATCGGCAACTACGTGGGTCGCGGCCGGTACTACAACGAGCTGAGCTCCGCGCTGCGCAAGCTGCTCACCTCGGATGACTACCTGCAGGTGGGTGGCCAGTTTGGCGTCACCGCCCGCGCCGCGGAGGCCTTCACCATCCGCGCCTCCGGCAACTTCCTCTACAACACGGACCACCTGCTCACGTCGGAGACCATCGGTCAGGACCTGGACGGCAACGGCACCGTGGACACGAACCCGGGCTCGCCGGAGCTGAACCCGACGTTCGACTGGCGCTACGACCTGGCGTCCCGCCGCTTCCGGGCCATCCAGAGCACCACGTTCCGCTTCGACCTGGGCGCCAGCTTCGCGTTCTAGGCGCCGTTTGTTCCCCTGAGGCAGCGGGTGGTCGCTACCGCTGCTTCAGGCCCAGGCCCATGCGGTACACCTCCTGGCCGGGCCACCCCGCGCGGCGGGCCAGCTCGGTGCTCAGGGGCTTGAGCTTCTCACCGCGCTCCAGGCCGGACTCCAGGGCGCGGCGCACCTCGTCCTCGCTCCAGCGCTGCTCGCCGGTGCGGCCCTCCACAAGGATGACCACCTCGCCCCGGGTCTCCTCGGCGGCGTAGCGGGCCACCAGGGCGGACAGCGGGCCCCGGACGAACTCCTCGTGCAGCTTGGTCAGCTCCCGCGCCACGCACGCGCGCCGGTCACCCCAGGCCTCCTGGAGGTCGGCCAGCGTCTCTCCCAGGCGGCGTGGGGACTCGTAGAGCACGCAGGTGGCGGACAGGGGCGCCACCTCGTCCAGCATGGCCCGGCGCTCCGGTCCCTTGCGCGGCAGGAAGCCCAGGAAGTGGAAGCGGCCCGTGGGCAACCCCGACGCGCTCAGCGCCGCCACCAGGGCCGTCGCCCCGGGCACCGGCTCCACCTTCAGGCCGCGCTCCAGCGCTTCGGCCACCAGCTTCTCTCCCGGGTCGCTGATGCCAGGGCTGCCGGCGTCGGTGATGAGCGCGCAGTCCTCCCCTGCTTCGATGCGGTCCAGGATGCGCCCGGCGCGCTGCCCTTCCGCGAAGGCGGGCAGGCTCACCAGGTCCTTCCCGGTGATGCCGAAGTGGTCCAACAGGATGCGTGAGTGCCGGGTGTCCTCGCACGCGAGGAAGCCCGCCGTGCGCAGCGTCTCCAGGGCCCGGGCGGTGACATCCCCCAGGTTCCCGATGGGCGTGGCCACGAGGTAGAGCGTTGCAGCCAAAGGACAGGTCCTCACATGCCGGCGTCGAAGGCGGCGGGGATGTGTTCCACCCGGGCGGTTTCGCCCTGGCCCACGACGGAGATGACGTCGAAGCGCACCATGCGCCCGTCGATGCCATTCTGGAAGAGATAGTGCAGCGCGGCCTTCACCACCCGACGCTGCTTGGCGAAGGACACCGTGTGCGCCGGGTCCCCCCACACCGCCGAGGAGCGCATGCGCACCTCCACGAAGCAGATGACCTCCTCGCGCTCCGCCACGATGTCCAGCTCGCCCACCGGGATGCGGCTGTTCTGGGTGAGCGCGAAGGCGTTGCCGTCGCGGTCCCACTCCACGCCCTGGTAGCGACGGTCCGTGAGCGCGGTGAGGTACTGCACGCAGCGATCCTTCAGCAGCGCCTGCACCGACAGCAGGTCGGACGTGAGCACGTCCGCGGCCTGCGACAGCACCACCGGGGACGGATCCTCCAACGGATCCACCGGCGCAGGGGCCTGCCCTGGAGCCGTCGCGACCGGCACCGGCGGCGCCTTGGCCAGGGCGATGGACTCCTTCAGGCGGCCCAGCTCGCGCTCGACCTCGCGCAGGTCGCGCACGTAGGTGCCCTTGGCGGTCAGCTCCGCGTTGAGCTCCTCCTGCTGCGCGCGCATCTCCTGCCCCTGGCGCAGGGCGTCCTGGTACTCGGCGGACGCCTCGAACTCCTCCAGCTGCGTCTGCAGCTCGCCCAGGCGGATGCCCAGCAGGTCCTTCTTCTCCAGCGCGGGAGCGATCTCGTCGAGCGTCTCCACGTCCAGGGCCTTGATGGCCATGCGCACCGGCGCGTCATCGACTTCGAACTCGTCGAGGATCTTCTTCTCCCGCACGCCCTTGCGGTTGTCCTTGGTGCCCCGGCGGGTGGCCTTCTGCAGGTCATCCACGTAGCGCAGCGCCATCAGGGCGGCCGTGCCGAAGGCCGGGATGTTGAGCAGCGCCAGGTAGCGCCACATGGGCGCGCCCACGCTGGAGAAGCCCAGGCCCACGCTGAGCGCCAGGAACAACGCGCCTGAACCCAGGCCGCCCCAGAAGTAGCGGTTCTGGGTGAGCGGCGGCACCTTCAGCGCCGCGTCCTCCAGCTCCGGGTCGCGGTCCGTCTCCAGCCGCGCCAGCGCCTCGTCCCGCCGCGCCACCGCCTTCGGGTGCCGCTTCACGCGCGTGAGGATGTCCTGGGGCAGGCCCAGCGACTCCGGCGAGGGCGCCGCGCGCCAGGCCTTCTCCGCCTCCACGATGGCTTCCTTGAGGCCCTCGCCACCCCGGAGCTTCGAGTCCGCCTCGAAGATGAGCGACGACAGCTCGTCCACCTTGAACTGGAGCTGATCCACCTCGCGGGAGACGACGATCTCCTTCTCCAGCGCCTTCACCTTCGCCTCGGCGGCCTGGAGATCCTCCGCGGGCCGCACCGCGCTGGCCGTCGCCAGGGACGGCGTGCTGCCGGAGGCCTTCGCCGCGGCCACCTGGGCGGACGCCTTGCGAGGCCGACGCGACGGCAGCATCACCAGCTGGAGGCAGTACACCTGCTCGAACGTGGTGCGCGGCGGCAGGCCCGCCTGGCCGCGCAGGTACTGGTTGATCTCCGCCGTGTCCGACGACATCAGCTCCGGCTGGCTGGTGGTGGGATTGAGCCGATGCAGCGACCCGGAACCGCCCAGCTCACGCAGCACCCGGTACGTCATCCCGTCCTGCCCCACGAACGTCAGCGCGGCCTTGCCGGAGCGCCCCCCCGAGCCCACGAAGCTGGAGTCACCGCCCCGGCCGTCCGAGAACAGCAGCGACAGCGACAGGCCCGCCAGCGGCAACACGTCCGCCGTGGGCGGCTTGAGGATGAGGTACCCGGTCTTCAACGGGAAACGGCCGGCGGGAGAAAACCCGCGGACGTTCTGGATGGCGACCTCGACGAAGTGCATGGCGTGCGCAGTCTAGCCCGAACGAAAAAAGGAGCGTCCAGTGACGGACGCTCCTTCTCGCACGCGGCCGCGAAGGCCGCGAGAGGGTTTCTCTGGACCTACGAGCCCTGGGCGGCGGCAGCGGCCTTGGCGGCCTTCTTCGCGGCGCGCTCCGGATCCACCTGCACGTCGACGCGAGAGGCCTTGCCCTTCAGGTCGCGGAGGTAGAAGAGACGCTTGCGGTTCACGTCGCCGCGGGTGAGGACTTCGATCTTCTCGTAGCGGGGGCTGTGGATGGGGAAGATGCGCTCCACGCCAACGCCGAAGGACATCTTGCGCACGGTGAACGTGGCGCGGTTGGTGCCCTTGGTCTTGCGGATGACCACGCCCTCGAAGGCCTGCACGCGCTCCTTCTCGCCTTCCTTGACCTTCCAGTGGACGCGAACGGAATCACCCGTACGGAACTGGGTGAGGTCCTGGCGCAGGAACTTGTTTTCGACGTGCTGAATGAGGCTGCGGCGCATGACGACTCCAAAAAGCGGAACTTGACGCGTAGGACGCGTGGAAAGAGCGGGCCGTACTAGCAGAGACTGCCGTGTCGGACAAGCCCGCTTCGAAGGGTTCCGCGAGGACGCGCAGGGTTACAACTCTTCCTCGCCCCTGGCGAGCAGTTTCTGATCCGCCTTGCCGAACTCCAGCCGCGAATACAGATCGGGACGCCGCTGCTGGGTGAGCTTGATGGCCTTCCAGCGCCGCCAGCGTGCGATCCTGGCGTGATCGCCGGACTGGAGGACGGCCGGGACCTCGACCCCCCGGAAGACGGGCGGCCGGGTGTAGTGCGGGTACTCCAGCAGACCCTCCTCGAAGCTCTCCGCCACCGAGGACGCCTCGTTGCCCAGCACGCCCGGCACCAGCCGCGTCACGGCGTCCACCACCGCCATCGCCGCGATCTCCCCGCCCGTGAGGACGAAGTCGCCCAGGGACAGCTCGCCATCCAGGTACGGCATCACCCGCTCGTCCACGCCCTCGTACCGGCCGCAGACGAGGATCAGCCCGGCCTCGTGCCGCACCAGCTCGCGAGCGGTGGCCTGGGTGAAGACGGGGCCCCGGGGGCTCATGAGCAGCGCCTTCGCCCCGGGCAGACGGGCGCGCGCGGCCTCGATGGCGGCCACCAGCGGCTCGGGCTTCATCACCATGCCGGCGCCCCCGCCGTAGGGCGAGTCGTCGGTGACGTGGTGCTTGCCCACGGCGAAGTCCCGCACGTCGGTGAGCGTGACGGAGAAGAGCCCCTTCTCCTGCGCCTTCCCGAGGATGCTCGCGCCCAGATAGCCGGACAGCATCCCCGGAAACAGCGTGAGGATCTCCACGGGGTAGCTCACCCCGCGTCTCCGTCGTCGCGCCCTTCGACCTCCAGGTATTCGGGAGGACGGATCACGATGCGCCCCGCGGCGATGTCCACCGACGGAACGAACTCGTCCGCGAAGGGCACCACCAGCTCCGGACGGCCCTTGGCGCGGATCACCAAGTTGGGAACTTCACCCGTGGCCCAGACCTCTTCCACCGTGCCCAGCGCGGTGCCCTGCTCGTCCACGGCGGCGAGCCCCACGAGGTCGCCCTGGAAGAACTCGCCCTCCTCGGGCGGCTCCAGGTCCTCGCGGTAGACGAGCACCTTCGCACCCACCAGGGCCTCGGCGGCGACGCGCGTCTCCACGCCCTCGAAGCCCAGCAGGTCTTCCTTGTTCGCACCGCGGAAGGTCTCCACCACCATCTCGCGCTCCTCACCGGAGCGCAGACGCAGGCGGACGCGATCGACGGTGCCCAGGGTCTCCGAGGCGGGGTCGAAGCTGCGGACCGCCACCTCGCCCTTCAGGCCGTGCGCACGCGCGACGTAGCCCAGCTCCAGACACGTGGACGCGCTCACCGCGCGTCGTCCGGAGCGGGCGGCACCACGGGAGCACCCGGGGCACGCCGATCGTCGAGAATCTCCAGGCGGACCTTCTGGCCCTGCTTCTGGGCGGCGGCAGTGAGCAGCGTCCGGAGGGCGTTCACCGTGCGCCCATCACGACCGATGACCTTGCCGACGTCCTCGGGGGCGACCTTCAGCTCATAGAGCCGGCCGCCATCCGCCTCGGAGATGCGCAGGGCGACCTGGTCCGGTTGATCGACCAGGGCCTTCGCCAGATACGTGAGCAGCGGCTCCACGTCTTGTCCAGACGGGTGCGAGCTCAGGCGGTGGTCGCCGGGGCCTGCTTCTTCGCCGTCTTGATCAGGTCCGCGACCGTCTCCGAGGGCACCGCGCCGCTCTTGATCCAGTAGGCCAGGCGCTCCTCGTTGAACTGCACCTTCGCGGGGCTGTGGTTGGGGTCGTAGGAGCCGACCTGCTCCAGGAACTTGCCGTCGCGCGGGCTGCGCGAGTCGGTGGCAACCACGTGGTAGTACGGCATCTTCTTGGCGCCCGCGCGGGCAAGACGGAGGACAACGGCCATGGAACGCTCCAGCGAACAGGTGACTTCAACAGTAACAGGCGGAGGGGGGCGCTCTTAGCGCCCCTACATCGGGATTGTCAAGGAAGCTCGGGTGCTTATGTCACGTCGGGGCTTCCGCGGCCGCTTCGCCCCGGTTGGCGAGCTGGCCGCAGGCGCCGGCGATGTCCCGGCCCCGGTTCCTGCGGATGTAGGCAGCGACGTGGGCCTCGGAGAGGATGGCGCGAAACTCCTCCGCGCGAGCCTCCCCGGTGGTCTGGAACCCCAGGCCGGGGTTCTCGTTGTACGGGATCAGGTTCACCTTCGCCGGGATGTCCCGCAGCAGCTCCCGGAGCCGGTGCGCGTCCTCGTCGGTGTCGTTGAAGCCCTTGAGAAGCACGTACTCGAAGGTGATGCGCCGGCCCTGGCGAAGCGGGAACTTGCGGCACGCGTCCAGCAACGCCGCGATGTTCCACTTGCGGTTGACGGGCATCGTCTTGCTGCGCTGCTCGTCCGTGCTCGCGTTGAGCGAGATGGCCAGCTTGACGTCCGTCTCCTGACCGAAGCGTTCGATCATGGGCACCAGGCCCACGGTGGAGACGGTGATGTGACGGTGGCTGAAGTTGGGCCCATCCTGCGACTGGAGGATGGCGAGCGCCGTCTTGAGGTTCTCGAAGTTGTGCAGCGGCTCGCCCATGCCCATGAACACCAGGTTCGTGAGCGGGCGGAGCGTCTCCAGGGACTCGTTGCGCCGCACCTCGCGGTTCACCGCGTGCACCTGGGCGACAATCTCCCCGGGCGTGAGGTTGCGCTTGAGGCCCAGCGTGCCCGTCATGCAGAAGGTGCACGCCATCGCGCAGCCCACCTGGGTGGACACGCAGAGCGTCTTGCGGTCCTCCGACGGCATGTAGACGGACTCGATGAAGCGCCCGTCGCGCGTCTTGAAGCGGTACTTGATGGTCCCGTCGACGCTGCGCTGCTCCAGGTCCTTCACCAGCGGGACGATCTCCGCCTGGACCTTGAGCTTCTCGCGCAGGCCCTTGGACAGGTCCGTCATCTCGTCGAACGTCGTGGCCCCCCGCTGGTGCAGCCAGCGGTAGAGCTGCGCGGCGCGGAACGGGCGCTCGCCCAGCTGCTCGCTCAGGAACAGGGCGAGCTTCTCCTTGGACAAGCTGGCCACGTCGACCAGCTTCGCCGGCGTGGGCGCGGGCAGGGGCTCGGTGACGGGAAGGACTGTGGCGGTGGACTCAGACATCGTTCAGTCAGGCCTAACGGAAGGCAGCAGGGCGTGCTTCCCACAACAAGGCACGGCAAGTCAAAGGAGGGGCACGCCCCCTTCCCTGCCTACCCCTTGGAATCGTGATGCTCGGCGGCGCCGCGCTTCCAGTAGCCCGTCACGCGCATCCAGTCCTTGTTGAGACCGCGCTCGGCCACCAGGTGTTCCCGGATGGGCTTGAGCGACGTCGCCTCGCCCGCCACGAACACGAACCCCTCCCCGGGGGGCTGGGTCCACGCCCGCAGCGCGTCCTCCAGGTGCTTCGTCGTGCCCGCGTCCGCGCTTCCCCGGTGCAGCCAGGTGAGCTGTACGTCCGCCTGGCTGTCGATGCGCTGCTCCTCCGACGCGTCCGCCACCTCGATGAAGGCGAACGCGCGCTTCCCCGCCGGCAGTTCCTCCAGGCGGCGGGCAATGGCCGGCAGCGCGCTCTGGTCACCCGCGAGCAGGTACCAGTCGAAGTCGTCCGCCACGTCGTGCGTGCTGCGAGGACCGCCAATACCCAGGAAGTCACCGGGCTTCGTGTTGGCGGCCCACTGGCACGCGGGGCCTTCACCATGCAGCACGAAGTCGATGTCCAGCTCGCCCGCCTTCGGATCAAACCGGCGCGGCGTGTAGTCGCGCGACGCGGGCTTCGCGAGCCCCTCCGGCATGCTGAGGCCATGGGGGCCCACCACCGGCATGTTCGGCTTCTTCACCCCGGGCTCCGCGAAGAAGACCTTCACATGGTCGTCCGCGCCGGGCGAGGTGAAGCCCTCCAGCTCCGGGCCACCCAACGTCACCCGCAGCATGTGCGGCGTCAGCTGCGTCACCCGCAGCACTTCCAGCAGCCGCAACTTGACCGGGAACGGCCCCCGACGATTCACGCGCTCTGATCCACCGCTCATGCGTTCTTCCTTGCCGATAGTGACTTGCATTATCGGTAGCAAGGACCGTCCGAGAGGGCAACCGGATACCGCCCATGGAAGCGTTGTCCGGGCGAGCGTCCAGGCTCGGGAAAAGACGACGGCCCGGACCTGCGCCTCGTGAGGGGCGCGGGCTCCGGGCCGCAAGTCCTGTCCAGCGCGGTGGCTGGACGAAGCGTGACGACTAGTACTTCTGGGTCTCGGTCTCGCGGAAGAAGTACGCGATCTCGTTCTTCGCGTTCTCCAGGCTGTCCGAGCCATGCACCGTGTTCGCGTCGATGCTGTCCGCGAAGTCCGCGCGGATGGTGCCCTTCTCGGCCTTCTTCGGATCCGTGGCGCCCATGAGGTCGCGGTTGGCGAGGACGGCGTTCTCACCCTCCAGCACCATCAGGACCACCGGACCGGAGATCATGAAGGCGACCAGGTCCTTGAAGAAACCCCGGGCGCTGTGGACCGCGTAGAAGCCTTCCGCTTCCTTCTGGGACAGCTGCTGCAGGCGGATGGCGACGGGCGTCAGGCCCTTCTCCTCGAAGCGGGAGATGATCTTCCCGATCACGTGCTTCTTGAGCCCGTCCGGCTTGATGATGGAAAGCGTGCGCTCGATGGCCATGGCGTTGAGTCCTCGTGTGTGTTCGCGGGGATGACTGCTTAGCGGTTCTTCTTGGGGGCGCCGCGCTTGACGACTTCCTGCAGCGTGGTGCCCAGCTCGGCGGGGCTCGCGGCCATCAGGATGCCCGCGGCCTCCATCGCCTTGATCTTCTCGCCGGCCGTACCCTTGCCGCCGGAGATGATGGCGCCCGCGTGGCCCATGCGCTTGCCCGGGGGCGCGGACTGACCGGCGATGAAGCCGGCGATCGGCTTGGTGAACTCACGGGCCACGTACTCCGCGCCCGCCTCTTCGGCGCTGCCGCCGATCTCACCGATCATGATCACCGCGTCCGTCTCCGGATCCGCGTTGAAGAGCTTCAGCACGTCCACGAAGTCTGTGCCGTTGACGGGGTCGCCGCCAATGCCCACCGCCGTGGACTGGCCCAGGCCCAGCTGCGTCAGCTGGTGCACGGCCTCATAGGTCAGCGTGCCGGAGCGCGACACCACGCCGATGCGGCCCGGCTTGTGGATGTGGCCCGGCATGATGCCGATCTTGCACTTCGCGCCGGGGGTGATGACACCCGGGCAGTTCGGGCCGATGAGGCGCACCGACTTGCCCTGCAGGTACCGCTTGGCGCGGATCATGTCGTTGACGGGGATGCCCTCGGTGATGGTGATGATGAGGGAGATGCCCGCGTCCGCGGCCTCCATGATGGAGTCGGCGGCGAAGGGCGGCGGCACGAAGATGACGGACGTGTTCGCGCCCGACTGCTTCACGGCGTCGGCCACCGAGTTGAACACGGGGACCTTGCCCTCGAAGTCGGTGCCGCCCTTGCCCGGCGTGACACCGCCCACCAGCTTCGTCCCGTACTCCAACATCTGCTTGGCGTGGAACGAGCCCGCCGAGCCGGTGATGCCCTGGACGAGGACCTTCGTGTTCTCGTTGACGAGGATGCTCATGGCGTTCTTTCAGGAAAAGAGTGCGCGACGAACTACTGGATCGCCGCCACGGCCTTCTCAGCCGCCTGGCGCAGGTTGTCCGCGGGAGTGATGGCGAGCCCGGAGTTGCGGAGGAGGTCCTTGCCCTTCTCCACGTTGGTGCCCTCAAGCCGCACGACGAGCGGGATCTTGAGCTGCACTTCCTTGGCCGCCGCGATGATGCCCTCGGCGATGACGTCGCACTTCATGATGCCGCCGAAGATGTTGACGAGCACCGCCTTGACCTGGGGGTCCGCGAGGATGAGCTTGAAGGCCGCCGTCACCTTCTCCTTGTTCGCGCCACCGCCCACGTCCAGGAAGTTGGCCGGAGCACCGCCCACCAGCTTGATGGTGTCCATGGTGGCCATGGCCAGACCCGCGCCGTTCACCATGCAGCCGATGTTGCCGTCCAGCGCGATGTAGGCCAGGTCGAACTCCTTGGCCTGCGTCTCGCGGGGCTCCTCTTCGGCGACGTCGCGGTACTCCAGCAGGTCCTTGTGCCGGTAGAGCGCGTTCTCGTCGAAGGTGACCTTCGCGTCGAGCGCCACCACGCCGCCATCCTTCAGGATGACCAGCGGGTTGACCTCCACGAGCGCCGCGTCCGTCTCGATGAACATCCGGTAGAGCGCGGAGCAGAACTGCACGAACTTGTTCACCGTGGGGCCCGTCAGGCCCAGCCCGAAGGCCAGCTTGCGGCCCTGGAAGTCCAGGAAGCCCACCGCCGGATCCACCGACTCGCGGAGGATCTTCTCCGGGTGGTGCTCGGCCACTTCCTCGATCTCCACGCCGCCCTCGCGGGACGCCATGAAGGTGATGCGGCTGGAGGCGCGGTCGAGCGTCACGCCCAGGTACAGCTCCTGGCCGATGGCGAGCCCTTCCTCGATGTAGACCTTGTGGACCGTCTGCCCTTCCGGGCCGGTCTGGATGGTCTTGAGCTTCATGCCCAGCATCTGCTTGGCGAGCTCCTTGGCCTCCGCGGGGCTCTTGGCCAGCTTCACGCCGCCGCCCTTGCCGCGGCCGCCCGCGTGGATCTGCGACTTCACCACGACGACCGGCGTGGCCAGCGTCTTCGCCGCGGCCTCCGCTTCGTTGGGGGAGAGCGCGAGGATGCCGCGCGGCGTGGGCACGCCATACTTCCGGAAGAGTTCCTTGCCCTGGTACTCGTGGATCTTCATCGAATCTCCGGGTGGGACGAGGGGAGACGGGGACGGCCCCATCGGGGCTGTCAACGCCGGCCCTCATTGCGCAGAAAGCGACGCTTGGCAAGGCCGTTTGGCCCCCAGCGTCGTCGCGGGACACACGCCCCGTCCCCGACATAACCCCCGGTGTCCGGGTGGATGAGGCGGCCTTCAGCACCCTGCCCCACGGGCGCACGCCGGGTGGAGGGCCCCTCCGGCAGGCATGGGCGCCGCAGCGGCGGGAACGACGGCGGCCCCGCCCAGCGCCCCACGAAGGGGACGCTGACACGGGGCCGCGAGCGAAGCACCAGCAAGCGTGCGGGAAGGACTACCCCGGACCGCTCGACGCCTTCTGCTCCTCTTCCTTGAAGAAGATGTCCTTGATCATCAGCTTGCTCACCTCGCGGTTCATCACCGCGATGGAGGTCGTCAGCGGAATCTCCTTCGGGCAGACCTTCACGCAGTTCTGCGCCTTGCCGCAGTCCTGGATGCCGCCAGGGCCCATGAGGGCGCGCGTGCGCTCCTCGGAGTTGAGCTTGCCCGTGGGGTTCATGTTGAACAGGCGGGCCTGGCTGATGGCGGCGGCGCCGATGAAGTCGTTGTCCACCGTCACCTGCGGGCACGCCTCCAGGCAGCTGCCACAGGTGATGCACGTGGACAGCACGTACATCACGGAGTGGTCCTTCTGTGACTGGCGCGGGCCGGGGCCCAGGTTGTACGTGCCGTCGACGGGGATCCACCCCTTCACGCGCTTGAGCGCCTCGAACATGCGCTCGCGGTCCACGGTGAGGTCGCGCACCACCGGGAACTTCTTCATCGGCTCCAGGGTGATGGGCTGCTCCAGCTTGTCCACCAGCGCGGAGCACGCCATGCGCACCCGGCCGTTGATGTTCATCGCGCAGCTGCCACACACCTCTTCGAGGCAGGCGGCGTCCCAGATGACCGGGGCGACCTTCTTGCCGTCGGAGGTGACGGGGTTGCGCTGGATCTCCATCAGACAGGAGATGACGTTGGCGCCCTTGCGATAGGGGACCTTGAACTCGTCGAAGTGGCCCGGCTGGTTCGGATCATCCTGCCGCCAGATGCGGAAGGTGATGGTCTGGGTGCTGACGGCGCTGGCCTGTGCGGTGTCCATGGTGCTCGAGCCCTTCCCTTCACTGCCCAATCAGGTAGCGGAGTCCCGCGCTGGAGTGCACGCGCGGGTCCGGAAAAACTGCCGCCCCGCCTATGCGTACCAGCGCGGCTCGGGATCCAGCACCGGCGTCGGCAGGTCCCGGTAGGTGATCTCCGGGCCCTGGGCGGCGTAGCTGGCGATCGTCGTCTTCGCCCACTTCTCGTGGCGCTTCTTCCACAGCTCCATCCAGTTCGGATCCTGGCGCGGGTCCTTCGTCGCGGGCTCCGGGAGGGAGAAGTCCGGCTTGTAGTGGGCGCCGCGGCTCTCATCGCGCAGGAGCGCGCTGGTGGCGATGACCTCGCCCAGCTCCAGCATGTTCCAGACCTGGTTGGTGTACGACAGCGCGCGGTTGGCGACGACGCCCGTGTCCAGCACGTTGACGCGGTTCCAGCGGTCCTTCAGGTCGCGGATGCGCTCCACCGTCTTCTTCAGGCGGTCGTTGTAGCGCACCACGGTGCAGTTCTCCGTCATCACGTCGCCCAGCTCCTTGGCGATCTGATACGGGTTCTCCGCGCCGTTCATGGCCTTGATGGTCGCGAAGCGGTCCACCCAGTAGCTCTTCGCGTCGTTGAAGTACTTCTCCGGGCTCGCCGCCGCGCTGACTTCCTGCGACTTGGCGAAGGACGCCATCGCCGGGCCGCCGATCATGCCCGAGTAGATGCACGACAGGAGCGAGTTGGCGCCCAGGCGGTTCGCGCCGTGGAAGGCGTAGTCCGCCTCGCCCGCCGCGTACAGGCCCGGGATGCGCGTGGTCTGGTTGACCGGGCTGCCGTCCTTCGGGGTCTGCGTCTTCGGATCCGACTCGAAGGACACGTGCAGGCCGCCCATCGAGTAGTGCATGCCCGGGAAGATGACCATGGGCGTGTGGCGCGGATCATCTCCGACGAACTTCTCGTAAATCTCCATGACGCCCTTGATCTTCGCATCCAGCGTCTTGGCCGGGATGTGCGTCACGTCCAGGTACACGCCGTCGCGCCCGCCGATGCCCAGGCCCAGGTCGCGGCAGACCATGAAGATCTCGCGCGTCGCGACATCGCGCGGCACCAGGTTCTTGTACTTGGGGTACTTCTCTTCCAGGAAGTACCAGCGCTCCGACTCCGGGATGTCCCGGGGGGCGCGCACGTCGCCCTTCTTGCGCGGCACCCAGACGCGGCCGCCCTCGCCGCGCACCGACTCGCTCATCAGGCGCAGCTTGTCCTCGCCCGGGATGGAGGTCGGGTGCACCTGGATGAACTCGCCGTTGGCGTACAGCGCGCCTTCCATGTACGCGCGGCCCGCGGCGGTGCCGGTGTTGATGATGGAGTTGGTGGAGCGTCCGAAGACGATGCCCGGACCGCCCGTCGCGAGGCACACCGCCTCCGCCGGGAAGGTGCGGATCTCCATGGTGCGAAGGTCCATGGCCACACTGCCGATGCAGCGGCCATTGCCGTCCTTCACCGTACCCAGCCACTCCCAGTACTCGTACTTGGTGACCTTGCCCTCCGCCTCGTAGCGGCGCACCTGTTCATCCAGCGCGTACAAGAGCTGCTGGCCGGTGGTGGCGCCCGCGAACGCGGTGCGGTTGTGCAGGGTGCCGCCGAAGCGGCGGAAGTCGAGCAGACCTTCCGGCGTGCGGTTGAACGTCACGCCCATGCGATCCAGCAGGTAGATGATGCCGGGCGCCGCGTAGCACATGCCCTTCACGGAGGTCTGCTCCGCGAGGAAGTCGCCGCCGCGCAGCGTGTCCATCACGTGGATGTCCGGGTGGTCACCCTCACCCTTCGTGTTGACCGCGCCGTTGATGCCGCCCTGGGCACAGACGGAGTGCGAGCGTTTGACCGGGACGAGCGAGAGCACGTCCACCTGGTGACCCGCCTCCGCCAGCTTGATCGTCGTCATCAGCCCGGCGAGACCGCCGCCCACCACCGTGAATCGCGCTGCTGCCGCCATCATCGTCTCCTTGACTGCCAGACGCCGGGCCTGCCTGCGGTGGGTCGCTCCAAAGCACTTCGCGACACCTCCCCGCGCCCGAGCATCCAGTGCGAGTCCTACACGCTAGTTAACTTGGAAAAATACCGCCGCAACGACGGTGGGCCGGACGATAAGCCCGGATCATTCACGGCATCAGGCGGCGGCCCGCCGGCAGCATTCCGGCGGGCCTGACCGACCGATGCGGAAAACGGCTACAGCTTGACGAGTTCGACCGTCTGCTTCACGGACTCGTAGGACTTCTTCAGCTCGGCCTTCTCCGCGTCGTTCAGCTCCACGGTGATGACCTTCTCCACGCCGCCCGCGCCGATCTGCACCGGGACGCCGAAGAAGAAGTCGCTGATGCCGTACTGGCCCTTGAGCATGGCCGCGGCCGGCAGGACGCGCTTGCGGTCGAACAGGAAGCTCTCCGCCATGGCGATGGAGGAGGCGGCCGGCCCGAAGTAGGCGCTGCCCGTCTTGTACAGGCCCACCAGCTCCGCGCCGCCCTTGCGGGTGCGGTCGATGATGGCGTCCAGCTTGTCCTTGGCGATGAGCTGGGTGAGCGGCACGCCGCCCACGGTGCTGTGGCGCACGAGCGGCACCATGTCGTCGCCGTGGCCGCCGAGCACCAGCGCCTCCACGTCACGGATGGAGGAGCCCAGGGCCTCCGCCACGAAGCACTTGAAGCGGCTGGTGTCCAGCACGCCCGCCATGCCCACGACCATGTTGTCCGGCAGGCCGGCGATCTTGTGGAGCGCGTACACCATCGCGTCCAGCGGGTTCGCGACGTTGATCACGAAGGCGCCGGGGGCGTGCTGCTTGATGTTGGCCGCCACGTCCCGCATGATCTTCAGGTTGACGTCGAGCAGGTCCTCGCGCGTCATGCCCGGCTTGCGAGGCACGCCGGCCGTGATGATGATCACGTCCGAGCCCGCCACGTCCTTCCAGTCCGTGGAGCCGGTGACGCGACAATCCAGGCCGTCCACCGCGGACAGCTGGTTGATGTCCAGCGCCTTGCCCTTGACCAGACCTTCAGCCACCGGGATGTCGTAGAGCACGACGTCGCCGAGCTGCTTCTGGACCGCCAGCAGGGCCAGGTTGCCGCCAATCTGACCGCCGCCGATGAGGCCGATCTTCTTCTTCTTGTGCGCCATGGTTTCGCCCTCTTGCTTGCCGGGTGGGGACTACATGTTCTTGATGATGGCCTGACCGAACTCCGAGCACTTCACCTCGGTCACGGCGCCCTGCGACTCCAGCTTCATCAGACGCGCGAAGTCGTACGTCACGGTGCGCGCGGTGATGGCGCGGTCCATGCCCTTGATGATCAGGTCCGCAGCCTCGTGCCAGCCCAGGTGGCGCAGCATCATCTCGCCGGAGAGGATGACCGAGCCCGGGTTCACCTTGTCCAGGTCCGCGTACTTCGGGGCCGTGCCGTGCGTGGCCTCGAAGACGGCGTGGCCGCTGACGTAGTTGATGTTGCCGCCCGGCGCGATGCCGATGCCGCCCACCTGCGCCGCGAGCGCGTCCGACAGGTAGTCGCCGTTGAGGTTCAGCGTGGCGATGACGTCGAACTCGTCCGGACGGGTCAGCACCTGCTGCAGGGTGATGTCCGCGATGGAGTCCTTGACCAGGATCTTCCCCGCGCCCAGCGCCGCCTTCTGCTCGGCGTTGGCGGCGTCCTCGCCCTTGGCGGCCTTGGTCGCCTCCCACTGATCCCAGGTGTAGACCTTGTCACCGAACTCGCGCGTGGCCAGGTCGTAGGCCCACTTGCGGAACGCGCCTTCGGTGAACTTCATGATGTTGCCCTTGTGGACGATCGTCACGCTCTTGCGCTTCAAGTCCACCGCGTACTGGATGGCGGCGCGCACGAGGCGCTCGGTGCCTTCCTGGGACACGGGCTTGATGCCGACGCCCACGTTCTGCTCGAAGCGGATCTTCTTCGCTTCCTTGGGGAACTCCTGCTTGAGCCAGCCCAGGAACTTCTTGGCCGCGTCCGTGCCGGCCTCGAACTCGATGCCCGCGTAGATGTCTTCCGTGTTCTCACGGAAGATGACCATGTCCACCTTCTCCGGCTGCTTCACCGGGCTGGGCACGCCCTTGAAGTAGCGCACCGGCCGCAGGCAGACGTACAGGTCCAGCATCTGGCGCAGCGCCACGTTCAGCGAACGGATGCCGCCGCCCACCGGCGTCGTCAGCGGGCCCTTGATGCCCACCAGGTAGCTGCGGAAGGCCTCGACCGTCTCGTCCGGCAGCCAGTTGTTGACCTGCTTGAAGGACTTCTCGCCGGCCAGCACCTCGTACCAGGAGATCTTCCTCTTGCCGCCGTAGGCCTTCTCCACCGCCGCATCGAACACGGCCTGCGAGGCCTTCCAGATGTCGCGGCCGGTACCGTCGCCCTCGATGTAGGGGATGATCGGGTTGGACGGCACGTTCAACTTGCCGTTCTGAAGGGTGATCTTCTCGCCAGAGGGAGGCGCCATGAACGCAAACTCCTGAGTAGGACCGGGTATTGAGAGGCGGCGGATACTCTGGAACCCGCCCCCGGTCGTCAAGGAGTTTGGCCGCGCGGCACCGGGTTTGGACGCACCGGTGGTGCGCCGCGCTTATCGCAGCCAATGGTCGAAAAAAGGCTGGGCCGCTTTTCCCAGGTTTCGCGGGCTAGAAGCTCGCGAGGCCGGGCGCGGGCAGCTGGATGCCCACGCCGGTTCCCGTCTCCAGCCGCTCCACCGACAGCTCGCCGCCCATGGCGTCCACCAGTTCGCGCGCGCGCGCCAGCCGCCGCTGGGTGGTGCCCACCCGCAGCGGGGACAGCACCACCGAGCGCAGCTCCCGCTCGGACAGGGCCACGCCCGGCATCACCACCTGGAAGCGCGGGCCCACCTCCCCGAAGTCGTCCGGGGGATCCACCACCACCCGCACCGTGCTGGCTTCGGGGGTCGCTGTGTCCGCCGCGTGGGCGATCAGCAACAGGAAGACCTGCTCCAGGCGGCGCCGGCTGACCCGGGCCATCACCGGATATTCGGGCAGCTCCAGCGCCACCTCCACGCCGTGCAGCCGCCGCGTCGCGCCCAGGAGCTTGAGGGCGTCGCGCGCGGAAGCCGCCACGTCCACCTGGAAGACGTCCGGCAGATCCACCGACTCCAGACCGCCAGACGCAGCCGCCCCGTCCCCCGGCCTTCCGTTCGTCTCGAGCGCTGCGCTCATACGCGTCTCCCCACCCTGGACCTGGAGCGCCGACCATACCGGCCGCTTCTGACAGGCGTCCATTGCACGGCCGTCTGACTGTGTTCGTTTCTCGGTTTCTGTATTGGGGGGATTACAGTTATGCGCCATCTTGCCGGTGAAGATGCGCTTGCCGGGTACGTAATACTCCTCGGAAACCCCGTATCCCGCCCTGGAACTTCCCATCCCCTGCTCTGGTCAATCTTGACCCAGGGTGAGTCACCCAAGGGGACGGAAAAACAGCCCAGGTGCATAAATTCGATTTGACTGTTACGGACGAACTCCCCATGATGCGGTCACAGAATCCAGAGCCGTCAGCGTCTTCACTGAATCAGGGAGGAAGTGTTGTGCTCGCAACATCGCCGACCATGACTGGTGACGCTGCCCGGAGAAGGGGTGTCCTGACGATGGATGGAGGGATTCCGGCGTCCGCGAAGTTCCAGCACGCGATCGAATTCGGCAGTGGAGATGCACTGCGCAACGTGATTCCCCTTCCCCCCGCGGAAGCAGCCCTGGATGACTCGGGCTATTCGCTGCACGGCACCGGCCCCACGGCCATCACCTGCGCGCTCGGCAGCCCCGACGCGGTGCTGGGTGAAGTGACCCGACTGAGCCCCACGGTGGTGTGGGTGGCGCCCCGGGAGCCGCAGGTCGACACGTCGGAGGCCCGGACCTTCCCCGTGTACCTGTCCTTCAATGGCGTCACCATCGGGCCGCTCAACGCCGCCTTCATCCGCACGGACGCGGACATGCCGCACGCGCCGGTGGGGCTGCAGCTGGTGGGCGTGTCGGTGGAGCAGGGTCGGGAGATCCTGGGGTTCCTGGCGGACGCGCTGCGCCGGGGCATCGCGGAGCCGGCCGCTTCCGCGCTGCCCGTGCAGGACATCATCGTGGACCCGGAGCGGATCCGCTCCATCTTCTCCGCCATCTGCGCGTCCGGGAACAAGGGCGTGCTGCGCCGCCAGGGCCGCGTGGTGCGCATGGTGCTGGAGCGCTTCCACGCCTCCACCGGTCAGCTGGAGTGGCGCACCGAGGAGTCCACCCCGGACTGGGGTGACCCGGCGTACGACATCGACGTCATCGGCTACAACTCCGCGTACCGCATGCGCGCGGAGACGGGCCGTGGCGAGGGCGACCGCCTCTTCACCACCCTGCCCGCCCAGCTGTTCCGCATCCGTCACCGCTGGCACCGCCGCGTTCCCGCCCCCGAGGGCATCCGCGCCCGCTTCCACCACCCGCTGTGGCGCGAGCAGGGCCTGCTGCGCCGCGAGGTGCTGGACCTGTCCTTCTCCGGCCTGTGCGTGCGCTGCCTGCCGCAGGACCTGATGTTCCCCGGCCTGCTGCCGCCCCTCATCGAGCTGGAGCTGGGCGATGGGCTGATGGTCAGCGTGCGCGGGGAGATCCGCTACGTCAGCGGCGTGCGCGCCGACGGCACCGTGCTGTGTGGCCTGAGCGTGCTGCCCTATTCGTCCGACGAGGCGCGCTGGGTGCGCTTCGTGTCGCAGACGATGTCCCCCGCCACGCGCACCAGCGAAGGCCTGGTGGATCAGCTCTGGGATCTGTTCAACCGCTCCGGCTTCTTCAGCCTGGGTGGCAGCTCCCCGGAGGAGTTCGAGGAGCTGAAGCTCAACTTCGCGTCGCTCGCCAAGCGCGCCGCGGAAGTGCCGCAGCTGTTCTGCCAGGCGGTGTGGCCGTCCGAGCGCGGCATCGAGGCGACGCTGTCCTTCACCAAGCCGTACCGCCACGCGTGGCTGGGCCACCAGGTGGCGAAGCGGCCGGGCAAGCCGCCTCCGGGGGTGCAGGAGGCGGGGCAGATCATGCGCGACATCTACCTGCGCACGTTCGAGCACCCGCAGAGCGACCCGGACTTCCACTGGGTGATTGCCTACGTGGAGGCCCTCAACCCGTGGATCGCCAAGGCGCACGTGCGCTACGCCGAGCGCCAGATGGAGAGCGGCGCGGGCCTGGCCTTCACGCGGAAGATCCAGAAGATGAAGGCCTTCAGCCACGAGCTGAGCGGCCGCGACCACCGCGAGTTCGAGGTGGGCCCCGCCACCGCCGGTGAGCTGAGCCTGCTGGCCGCGACCATCGCCCGCAAGTTCCCCACCTGCTACGTGGAATCGCTGGACCTGACGCGGGACCGGCTGGACATGACGCCCGTCACGCAGAAGTGGAAGAGCTTCGGCATGGAGCGCGAGCGCTCCATCCTCGTGGCCCGCCGCCACGGCATCCCCTACGCCGCCGCCGTGATGGAGCTGGGTCAGCTGGGCGCGAACCTCTTCCGCCTGCTCGACAACACGCGCATGTTCTCGCTCGTCGAGGACGGGACGCGCGCCTATTCGGCCCTGATGGACGCGGCCCGGAACTGGTACCTGGCGCGCCGCCGCCCCTCCTTCCTCTACCTGCGCGAGGACGAAGGCGGCAGCTACGTGCAGGAGTGCGGCCTGCACGACGGGCCGGATCCCTACATGTGGATCATCTCCTCGAAGCTCGTTCCGGACTTCCTGGAGCACATCAGCGAACTCACCATCGGGCGCCGCGGTGCCCACTCCCGTTGAGGACTGACCCCCCCATGAGCAAGCCCCTCGTCGATACCCAGTACCTCCCCCACGTCTCCGATGTCCGCCACGTCCTGGCGGCCGGCCCCCACGTCACCACGCTGCTGGATGAGAACGTCGATCCCGCCCTGCTGGAGGGGTTCCTCATCCAGCTGTGCGCCCTGGGCGTGTACATGACGGAGCCCGTGGACGGGTGGATCCGCCGCGCCGGTGAGGCCTGTACGAAGGTCGAAGGCCTGGAAGAGGTGGGCCGGCAGCTCATCTCCCACGCCAAGCACGAGGCCGGTCACCACCTGATGATGGTGGAGGACACCAAGAGCCTGGTGGCCGGGTGGAACCAGCGCCGCATGCCCAAGCTGGACGCGGAGCAGCTGCTCGCGCAGGCCCCGACGCCGGCCATGCAGGAGTACCGGCAGATCCACGAGGACACCATCAACGGCGCCATGCCGGGCGCGCAGGTCGCCATCGAGTACGAGATCGAGAACCTGTCGGTGGTGTTCGCGCCCCGCCTCATCGAGCAGTGCAAGCGCGTGCTCGGGCCGGACGTGATGAACTCGCTGACGTTCATCAAGGAGCACGTGGAGCTGGACGTGGGCCACACCGCCCTCAACGAGGTCATGCTCAACAAGCTGCTCAGCCAGAAGCCCGAGCACGCCGTGACGATCGGCAAGACGGGCGCCCGCGCGCTGGACATCTACCTGCGCTTCTACGGCGACTGCATGGAGAAGGCGAAGCGGATGCTCCAGGTCGCCACGGCCTGAAGTCCCCGCTGAAAACACCACGGGCGCCGGGGCCAGGAAGGCCACCGACGCCCGACAGGTGCTCCGTGTCCGGTATGGACCGGGACTCCAGGCTCACGCGCCGATGGACGCGATGCGACGCGGGATGCGGCTGCCCCGGCGGTTGAAGGGCCGGACGTCCTTCTTCAGCGCGGCGTGGACCTGCTCGACGCCCGCGCGGTTCGTGGCCGCGTAGACGTACCGGTCCGGCCGCAGGACGACCAGGTCGGACGCGTGCTGGGCGAACCACTCGCCCAGCTTGCCTTCCAGGTCCACCACCTCTCCCGCGCGCCCCGCGCCGGAGCGCGCCGCGGGCGCCACCGACAGCCAGACGCCGCCGATGTCCTCCGCCAGGGCCTTGGCGGCCTGCTGCACGTCGGCGGGCGCACCCGGCCGCGTCAGCACCGCGAAGCGCTGCCCGATGACGTCGTCGAGCGGACGCTCCCCTTCCTCACCGTGCTCCACGCGGGGCTGCGGGAAGTAGGCACCCTCCCCGGCCGTCTTGGCCTTGCCGCGCTTGCCGCCGAAGAGGAACCCTTCCGCGTGGAAGAGGTTCGGCTTCATCTTGTATTCGCGGATGAAGGGGCCGGTGACGGGCATCCGGTACAGCAGGTTGATGAACACGTTGCGGGCGCGGGCCATGAGCGGGCCGCCCGAGGACAACATCGACCCGAGCGCGTCCGACATCCGCATCATCTCCGCCGCGTGCGGCCGGCGCTCCACCTCGTAGGTGTCCAGCAGCGCCGCGTCCGCGGCGCCGTTGAGCACGTGGGCGATCTTCCAGGAGAGGTTCGCCGCGTCGCGCAGGCCGGAGCACACGCCCTGGCCCAGGAAGGGCGGCATGAGGTGCGCCGCGTCCCCGAGCAGGAACACCCGGCCCACCCGCCACTTCTCCGCCATGCGGCTGTGGTAGGCGTACAGGTTGACGCTCTTGATCCGCACCGAGTCCGGATCGATGTACGGGGAGATGATGCCGCGCACGTACTCCGCGCTGCGCACGTGCTCCAGGTCCTGCCCGGGCCGCACCACCGTGTCGAAGCGCATCTCGTCGTGCGCGGTGCGCGTCACGATGCCCACGCGCTTCGGGCCGCAGGGGTAGTAGGTGAAGTCGGGCGCCGACGACGGCGTCTCCACGGTGATGGCCAGTGCGTGCGCGAGCGCCGTGGTGCCCTCCAGCTTGAGGCCCAGCCGCCGGCGGATGCCGCTCTTCGCGCCGTCGCAGGCCAGCAGGTAGCGCGCCCGCACCGTCAGGGTGCGGCCGGTGGCGTTCTCCTTCACGCGCACCGACACGCCGTCCTCGTCCTGCATGAAGGATTCGACTTCGTGGCCGCGCCACAGCGCCACGTTCGGGAAGCGCTCCATGCCGCGCGTGAGGGACGCCTCCAGGCGCGGCTGGCTGAACAGCGAGCCGATGGCGTGCCCGTTGGGACGCTCCACCTTGGTGAAGTCCACCTCCGCCAGCACCCGCATCTCGTCGTCGACGTACGTCATCTTCAAGCACGGGTGGAAGCTCGGCCCCAGTTCGCCCGTGAGGCCGGCGGCCTGGAAGATGCGCTGCGCTTCGTCGTCCGCGTTGATCGCCCGCGACTGCGTGTGCGGGACCGTCTCCTTCTCGATGACCACGGTGCGCAGCCCGTACTGTCCCAGCAGGTTCGCCGCCATGGCACCCACCGGGCCGCTTCCGACGACGATCACATCAACAGATTCCGGAGCCATTACTCCCCTCCCGTTGTGTGCGAGCTGATCCGTTCAACCGTGCGGCCTAGCGACCGAAGCCCCCCTCGGTCGTAGTTAAGGATACCGCCAAACCCTTGCAACCCCACCGGAACACGTTGTTTCAACGCGCCCTCCGGTGATCCACCTCCCGGTCGCCCCAGCGCCGGGTCCTTCGAACATCCACCTGTTCTTAAAACGCACCCCTCCAAAAACCTTGCATGTCTGCCCATGCATCTCCGCCATTCTCCTGGCGGGCGCGCCTCCGCACGGACTTTTCGCGTCGCGTTTTCCTGCGAGGATTCAAAGTTTCGCGGTGGCCGTATGGATTCAGTGTCTTGTTTTGATTTCGAGGCAGGTGAATGTGCGCTGATACACCCGGAAGGCGCCTCTTGTGCGTCGCGCCGGACTGGGCGACAGTTGCGGGGCCGTCCTCCCCCTGAGCCCCTTGGAGCGCCCAGCGATTATGCCCAGACTGCAACTTTTCGAGCTAGAGGATCAGCCCTGGTTCCCGAAGGTCCTGCGCCGTGGGGTGACGGACTTCCTGGCGTACGTGTGGAGCCTTTCGGACGACCGCTACGTGGAGTTCGTGCGGCGGCTCAAGGGCGCGATGGCGGCGATGGGTGAGACGCAGCTGCTGGACATGGCGTCGGGCAGCGCGGGGCCCGTGCCGAAGCTGCTGGAGATGCTGGAGTCGCAAGAAAAATACACTGCGACAGCGCTTCTCACGGACCTGTATCCGGAGGTGTCCGCGTTCGAGAAGGTGAAGGCGGCGCACCCGGGGCGCGTGGACTATGTGTCGACGTCGGTGGACGCGACGGCGGTGCCGGCCACGTACAAGGGCTTCCGCATCATGTGCAACTCGTTCCACCACCTGCCGCCGGAGGCCGCGCGCAAGGTGCTGGCGGATGCCGTGGCCCAGCGCCGCGGCATCGCCATCATGGAGCTGGTGGAGCGGCGCGGGCCGGCCATCGCGATGACGGCGGCGGCCCTGATCAACGTGCCGCTGACAACGCCCTTCATCCGGCCCGTGCGCATGGACCGGCTGGCCCTCACCTATCTGATGCCCCTCATCCCCATCGCCGCGGCGTTCGACGGCGTGGTGTCCTGTCTGCGGACCTACTCCATCGAGGAGATGCGCGAACTCACCCAGGGCCTGAGCGACGACTACATCTGGGACATCGACCGGCTCACCAACGAGGGGAACCCCTTCGGCCTGATGATGCTCATCGGCCGACCAGCCAATCCGTCGCAGGCCTGAGCAGGCTGTCGGCAGGAGGTCAGTAACGCCCCGGGCCAACGCGTGGCGTCGTGATTTCCGGGTTTGAAGGGCGTTCAATGGCGGCTCCTTCAAGGAGGAGCAGGCCCATGGAATGGCTCGAATTCAAGCGCTGGTCTCCGGAAGTGCAGCACGCGCTGGCGCTGCAGGCGGCCCGGTTGGGACAGACGGCGATGCACACCGAGCCGCCGCGGCAGTCCGCCGCGATGCTCGCCGCGCACCGCCTCTGCACGCTGCTGCGCCAGTACCCGCGCACCAACCCCTGGGGCCACCCCGCCTCGGAGTGCTGAGCACCGGGAGGCCCCGGCCCGTCCGTGTCATCCACGGGCGGGGCCGGAGCACCGGGCGTCTCAACCGTTCCTGGGGGTCCACTCCACCGGCAGGTGCTGGATGGCGCGGATGGTGAGGTTCTGCATCGTCCCGAAGTCCGGGTTCGGCGCGAGCCGCATGTCGGGCAGCTGATCCAACAGGAGGTTGGTCGCGATGAGCGCCTCCTGCCGGGCCAGGGGTGCGCCGATGCAGAAGTGGATGCCCCGGCCGAAGCCCAGGTGCGAGGGGTGGTGGCGGGAGATGTCGAAGCGATCCCCGTCCGCCAGCAGTGCGGGATCCCGGCTCCCCGACGCGTAGAGCAGCAGCAGCCGCGAGCCCGCGGGCAGCGTGACGCCGGCGAGCTGCACCTCCTCCGTGGTGGTGCGGATCATCCCGTGCGACACGGAGTCGAAGCGCAGCGTCTCCTCGATGAGGTGTGGCACCAGCGAGCGGTCCTCGCGCAGCCGCTGCCAGAGGCCGGGCTGCAGCAGGGCCTGCTTCCAGCACTGGGCGAGCAGCGCGGTGGTCGTCTCATGGCCCGCCGCCAGCAGGCTGCCGGCGATGGCGATGATGAGCTCCGGCAGCGTGAGGGCCTCGCCGTCCGTGTCGGTGGTGACGAGGTAGCTGGCCAGGTCGTCGCTCGGCTCGTAGCGACGGGCGGCGATGAGGCGGGCGACGTAGTGCTGGAAGGTGACCCAGCTACGCGCGAGCGGCGGCTGCTCCTCCGCCGGGACGCGCGTGAAGATCATCCGGAAGAAGTCGTCGCACCAGTGCTTGATGTTGGCCATGTCCTCCTTGGGCACGCCCACCATGCCCAGGATGACCCGCACGGGCAGCGGGTACGCCAGTTGCGTCACCAGGTCCGCCTTGCCCTGGTGCACGAACGCGTCGACGAGTTCCTGCGCGACGGCGCGGATGGGCCCTTCCTGCGCGGCGATGCGCTGCGCGGAGAAGCCCCGTCCCATCAGCTTGCGCAGACGGTTGTGCGTGGGAGGATCCGAGTTCAGCAGGCTGTCGGCCAGCGGGTAGCCCTCGGCGAGCACCGCCAGGGTCTCCGGCGCCAGCACCGAGCCCACGTTGCCCATGTCCGCCGACGAGAAACGTGCTGGGTCCTTCAGCACGTGACAGATGTCGTCGTAGCGACTGACCAGCCACATCCCCAGCATGGGGTTGAAGCTGACGGGCGCGTCCCGTCTGAGCTCCGCGTAGAACGGGTGGGGATCCTCGACGTGAGGCCCCGAGAACGGATTGTACTGGGCGCCCAGATGGGGGCACTTCATCGCGCTCGGCGCCCTGTTGCCGTGCGCTTCAGGTCCAACGACTCCAGACTGCGCTTCTGACTTCACTGCTTCCGCCGTGTTGCTCACCGTGAGCTCCCTCCCAGGAGTGCCCCCCACGGCGGACGACTCTATCCCGACCTCACAGGTTCACTCAGCGAGTCATGTCCAACCCACTTGACTGGTTGTGCGGGTGTTTCAAGACCCTTGTTGAGACACGGGCTGAGACACGGGCTGAGACATCGCCTGGCGGCGGAGGACGGTGCGCTCCACCTTGCTCATGGCATTGCGCGGCAGTGTTTCAAGGGCGACAAAGCGGGTGGGCACCTTGAAGCGCGCGAGCGACTGACGGCACCACGCGTCCAGGTCCTCGGGGAGCGGGTGGCCGGGGCGCGGGACGACGAAGGCCACGGGGACCTCGCCCCAGTGGGGGTCGGGCACTCCGACGACCGCGGACTCCGCGATGGCCGGGTGGTTGGCGAGCACGGCCTCGATCTCCGCCGGGTAGAGGTTCTCTCCGCCGCGCACGATGAGGTCCGTGCGGCGCGACAGCAGCGTGAGGCGCCCGCGCGCATCAAGGACGCCCACGTCCCGGGTTCGCAGCCAGCCGTCGTGGAGGGCCTCGTTCGTGGCTTCGGCCTGGTTCCAGTATCCGGCCATCCGCGTGGGGCCACGCACCTCCACGTCCCCCTCCTGGCCCACGTCGAGCAGTGCGCCGTCGGTCCCGACGATGCGCACCTCCAGGCCCGGCAGCGGCGGGCCCGCGGTGCGGCCATCGGCTTCGTCGGGCCGCTCCGTGGTGACCTGGGAGCAGGCTTCGGTGAGGCCGTAGGTCTGGAGGGCTCGCAGTCCGGCGGCCCGGGCCCGGGTGAGGAGGGCCGTGGGGACGGGACCGCCTCCAATCAACGCGAACCGGAAGGTGTCCGGCAGCCTGCGGTCCGCGCGCGCGTCCAGCACCCGCTCCAGCGTGGTGGCGACGAAGCTCGCGTACGAGGCGCCTTCGGTGTCGATGGCGCGGTTGACGGCCTCCGCGTCGAAGCGCTCGTGCAGGAGCAGGCAGCCGCCTTCGTAGGCGGTGCGCGTGAGCATGGCGAGGCCACCGACATGGAACAGGGGCAGCGTGCCCAGCCAGCGGGGTGAGGGATGCGCTCCCAGGTTCGCCGCGGAGGCCCGGCAGGACGCGCGGAAGGCGCCCTCCGTGAGCACGGCGCCCTTTGGACGGCCCGTCGTCCCGCTGGTGAAGAGGATGACCCGGGGCGTGTCCTCCTCCCAGGCCCGGAGGGGCGTGGGAGATGCGGTGGCGGCTTCCGGAAAGGACTCCAGCGACAGCGAGCCGGAGAGGCGATCCCCCAGGGAATCGAGCGCCAACGTGAGACGGGGCGCGACGGCGTCCACCAGGGGTTGCAGCTCCGCGCTCGTGAGCCTTGCGTTGAGCGGCGCGAACACCGCGCCCACCCGGCCCAGCGCCCAGAAGAGGAACGTCACCATGGGGTGGCTTGTCGACAGCAGCGCCACGCGATCGCCCTGCCCTACCCCTCGCGCCTCCAGCGCCGCGGTCCAGCGCGCCACCTCCGCGTCCAGCGTGCGGTACGTCCAGGACTGGCCCATGAAGCGCAGGGCTTCCGCTTCGGGGTGCCGCTGCGCGCCTTCGCGAATGGGACAGGTGACTTGCATCGTCAGGTGACTCCGAAGGTCCAGGCACCGCGTGCGAATCGCCGGGGCCCTGCTTCCTCGTGCCGGGGCATTGCCGCTTCGAGTGCATGATCGAAGCGCATCGTCGGTTGGCTCCGAAACGCTCCGATGGCCCGGTGCCGCTGCGCGCCGTCGTGGAGCAGGCAGCGGCAGCGCAGCTTCACGGCACTCCGAGCAGCTCCGGCGTCAGCCCCAGGCCCGGCACATCACGCAGACGCAGGAGGCCGTGCTCCGGTCGATAGGGATGGTCGAGGGGTTCGTCCGCGAAGAGCCGCCCCACCGCGAGCCCGGAGGCAAGCTCGCCCGACGGCAGCGCGGAGGCCAGGTGCGTCGCACCGGCCCGGGCCACCACCCCGTCGATGGAGCTGGTCACGTAGGCGTGCATGCCCAGCCGGGCCGCGCGCAGCGCCACGACCATCGAAGGCAGCAGCCCTCCGAGCACCATCGGCTTGATCACCACCGCGCCCACCACCGGCCCGCCCCCCAGGTCCATCGTGAGGAGCGCGCGCACTGCCGCGGGGTTGGCCAGCGTTTCATCCGCGGCGATGATGCACGGAGCCCGGCGCGGGACCCGCCACAACGCCTGGAGGTCTTCGGGCGGCGTGGGCTGTTCCACCAGCTCCAGTTCGTACCAACCCAGGCGATCCAGGGCGCGGTTGGCCTCGGGCTCGGTCCACCCGCCGTTCGCGTCCAGCCGCAGTCGCACCCTGGGACCCACCGCGTCGCGGACCGCCTTGACCCGCGCTTCGTCGGCGTCCAGCGGGCGGCCGGACACCTTCACCTTCAGCGTCTGGAAGCCCTCCGCCACCGCATCCCGCGCCTCCTGGGCCAGCGCCTTCGGATCCTCCGCGCCCAGGAGCGCGTTCACCAACACCTCCGGCCGCGCCTCCTCCGCGAGGAGCCAGCACAAGGGCACGCCCTTGCGCTGCGCCAGCAGGTCCAACAGCGCCAGCTCCAGGCCGTGCTGCGCCGCGGGGGCGTGCTCCTCCGGATCCCCCGAACGGATCTTCGCGCCCAGGGGCCGCAACATGTCGCTCGGCGAGGGCACGAGGGTCGCCTCGATGCCTTCGATGCTGTCATCCAGCGACTGGCCCTGGAGGGCGTCCAGCCATCCGCGCAGCACCTGATGCGTGGTGGCCAGGGACTCCGTGCCGAACTCCGGCAGGGGCATCGCCTCGCCCTGCCCCACGCGGCCTTCCTCGTCCCTCAGGCGCACGATGAAGCCGTCGCGCGTGGCGTAGGTTCCCCTCGCCGTCTTCAACGGGCGGGCCAGCGTGAGCCGCAGGGGGGTGAGCGTCGCCTCGGTGATGCGCATGACGCTCCTTCAGCGCAGGAAAAGGCCCAGCGCGAACAGCAGTCCAAACACGAGTTGCAACTTCGCCGTGGCCCCCAGCGCGGGGTTGAGCGCCGCCCCTTCCGACTTCAACATCAGCTTCAAGGGCGTCACCACCAGCGGCAGGCTCAAGAGCGGCAGGAACACCCAGGCGCTCGCCAGGCCCTTGGCGAACAACACGAACGGCGTGGCGTAGGAGGCCACCAGCAGCAACACGTACTCCGCCCGGCCGAAGCCCGCGCCGAAGCGGACCACCACCGTGCGCTTGCCGGCCTTCACGTCCGTGCTCGCGTCGCGCTGGTTGTTCACCACGATGAGGCACGTGCCAATGGCGCCCACCGGCAGCGACGCCCACCACGCCGCGGGGCCCACCACTCCGGCCTGCACGTAGTACGTGCCCGTCACCGCGACGATGCCGAAGAAGATCAGCACGAACAGGTCGCCCAGCCCGTGGTAGCCGAGCGGATACGGGCCGCCCGTGTACGCGTAGCCGCACAGGAGCGACATCATGCCGATGGCCACGATGGGCCAGCCCCCCACCCAGACCAGGTACACGCCCACCAGCGTCGCCAGCGCGAAGCACGTGAGGCCGCCCAGCAGCACCGTGGCGGGCGCGATGAGCCCGCTCTGCGTGACGCGCTTGGGCCCCAGGCGCTCTTCCGTGTCCGCGCCCTTCTTGAAGTCGTAGTAGTCGTTGATGAAGTTGGTGCCGATCTGGATCAGCACCGCGCCCACGAGCGCCGCGAGCGCGGGCAGCCAGCGCCCCACGCCTTCACCGTACGCCAGCGCCGTGGCCACCAGCACCGGCACCGCGCCCGCCGTCAGCGTCTTCGGGCGCACGGCCATCAGCCACGTCTTCAGCGTGGGCCGGGGAGGAACGATGTCGGAAGGACTGGAAGCCAGGGTGCTCACGAGTGGGCCGCCTCACGCGCCAGGATGGCGGGTTCGAACTGGGGGGCTTCGTACCAGGGCGTCTGGAGGAACGAGAGCACTTCCCGCACGTACTCCTCCGGGGCCTCCAGGTGGGGCGCATGCGCGCTGCCCGCGAAGGCATGGCGCCACACCACCGGCAGCTCCGCCGCCATGCGCCGCGCCAGGTTCGTGAACTTCGCGTCCTGATCTCCGGTGAGCAGCAGCGTGGGCAGCCGCTGACGGTGCAGCGACGGCCAGTAGTCCGGCTGCACGCCCAGACCCAGGCACTCCAGCGCCCCGGCCAGGCCTTCCGTCGTGCACGCCTTGCGGCGCTCCCGCAGCGCGTCCTGCTGCGGCGCGGGCAGGCGGCGCAGCCCGTCGAAGAGCGGCAGCGCTTCCCACCGCTCCACGAAGGCGTCCACGCCCTTGGTCCGGATGAAGCCCGCGAGCTTCGCGTCCGCTTCACGCCGCTCCGACCGCTCCTGACGGCGGTGCAGGCCCGGCGAGCCGCTCTCCATGATCAACCGACCGAAGCGCTCCGGCGCCTGCACCGACGCGGCCAGCGCCAGCCGCGCGCCCTGCGAATAACCGAGCAGGTCCACCGACTCCGCGGCTCCGCCCAATTCGCGCGCCAGTTGGACCACCGCGTCCACCGTCTCCAGGAAGCCGTCGCGCCCCGTCTTTTCGGGCAGCGGCGTGCGTCCGTGGCCGGGCAGATCCACCGTCACCACGCGCACGGAGCGACCGATGAGCGGGCGCAGGTGATCGAACGAGGCGCCGCTGCCGGTGAAGCCGTGCAGCGCCAGCAGCGTGTGGGGACCTTCGCCCCAGGTGTCATACGCAAGCTTCACACCCATGGTCCTTCTCCCAGTGCGGTGGCCATCCGCGCGAAGAGGTTTCGATGCTCGTCCACGTTGGTGGCCCGGTCGACCTGGACCTCCACCAGGTGGAAGCCCCCCTCCAGCCCCGTGCGCACCGCCGTGCGCAGGGCCGAGGGCGTCGTGGGGCGATGGAACCGGGCCCCGGCGAGCGCCGCCGCGTGCGACAGGTCCACGCCGTGCGGCGTTCCGAAGAGCGCCTCGAATTCGTCCGGCTTCGCCGTCCGCGCCAGCGGCAGGAACGAGAAGATGCCGCCCCCGTCATTGTTCACCACGACGATGGTCAGCGGCACCCGCGCCCGCGCCGCCGTCACCAGCCCGCCCACGTCGTGCAGCAGCGCCAGGTCGCCGGACAACAACACCGCGGGCCGTCCCGCCGCCGCGGCCACGCCCGCCGCGCTGGACACGATGCCGTCGATGCCATTGGCGCCGCGGTTCGCCAGCACGCGCAGCGGCACCCCGCCCCCTTGCGCGAAGGCGTCCACCGCGCGGATGGGCATGCTGCTGGACACGAAGAAGAGCGCTCCGGCCGGCAGCGCCGCCACCACCTCGCGCGCCAGCCGGGGCTCGGTCAGCACGTCGGGGCGCTCCGCGAGCGCGCTCTCCAGCGCGTGACGGGCCACGTGTTCGGCGGCCATGAAGCCCTGGGCCCAACGGCCGGCGCCCCGCGACAGGCCTTCCGTCAGCGCGCGACACGCGAGCACCGCGGAGCCCTCCACCACCACCGAGGCCCGGTGCGGCGGATCATACAGCGCGCCCTCGTCACTGAAGACGATAAGCTCCGCGCTGGAGCCATCCATCCACTGCTGCGGGGACTTGGGCGTCAGCCCGCCGCCGAAGCGGAGGATCAGCTCCGGGGCATGCGCCCGCGTGAAGGGCTCGTGCCGCAGGAGCGCGTCGTAGAGCGACACCGTCAGGGGGCCGCCGCCATAGCGCGCCTGGGACGCCGCCTCCGCCAGCACCGGGTAGCCGGTCGCGAGGCTCAGCGCGGTGATGGCCTCCGCGAAGCCGTCGTCCTCGTCGCGCGGGCCGCAGATGATCACCCCCCGCTCGGTGGCGGCGATGCGCGCGCGCACGGCGTCCAGCCCCGAAGCCTCCGGCATCCGCGACGGCGGCAGGATGCGGGTGAGCGGCGCGTCCGGACGCCCCTGCCTCGCGAGCGCCGTCAGGTGCTCCGCGCCGAAGTCCTGGGCGACGGGCGCCAGGGGCTCGCGGAACGGGACGTTGAGCTGCACGGCGCCCCGGGGCGCGCGGCAGGCGGTGTTCACCGCGCGGGCGGCCGTGGCGCGCAGGTGCGCGATGGCGCCGCTGTGCGACTCGGGCAGGCCCACGTCCGCGAACATCCGCGCGAACTCGCCGTAGAACCGCGCCTGCGGCACCGTCTGCGGCGCGCCCCAGCCCTGCAGCTCCAGCGGCCGGTCCGCGGTCAGCACCACCAGCGGCACCTGGGCCATGGCCGCCTCGATGACGGCCGGATAGAGGTGCGCGCCCGCCGAACCGCTCGTCGCCACCACCACCACCGGCTGCCGCGAGTGCTTCGCCATGCCCAGCGCGAAGAACCCCGCGCTGCGCTCGTCGATGACCGACCAGGTGCGCAGGCCCGGCGTGTGCGCGCACGCGAGCGCCAGCGCCGACGAGCGCGACCCCGGACACACCACCGCGTGCCGGACCCCGCCACGCACCAGCTCTTCCAACAGGGCGCGCGCCCACAGCACGTTGAGGTTAGCGTCGGACGACATCGCCGCCCCCGAGCGCGCGCAGCATGGCCAGACTCTTCATCTCGGTCTCCCGCCACTCGGACTCCGCGCTGGAGCCCGCGACGACGCCCGCGCCCACGAAGAGCCGGGCATGCGCGCCGCGGACCAGCGCCGAGCGCAACGCCACCACCAGATGCGCACGCCCCGGTCCCACCCAGCCTACCGGCCCCGCGTACCAACCCCTGTCCAGCGCCTCGTGCTCCACCAGGAAGGACAGCGCGAGTTCCCTCGGCGCGCCACCCACCGCCGGTGTGGGATGCAGCGCGGTGACGACCTGCGCGGTGTCCACGCCCTCGCCCAGCCTCGCGCGGATGCCCGTGCGCAGGTGCATTACGTTCTTCAGCGCGAGCACCGACGGCTGCGCGTCCGCTGACACGCTCGCCGCCACCGGCTGGAGCGCCTGGAGGATGTAGCGCACCACCGCCGCGTGCTCTCGCTGGTCCTTGTCGCTGGCATCCAGCGCCACCTCCGCACCCGGTGCCGCCGAACCCGCGAGCGCCTCCGTCTCCAGCACGCGCCCGTCCACCCGGCACAGCGTCTCCGGCGTCGCGCCCAGGAAGCCCGTCCCGTCCGGCGCGCGGAAGAGGAACGTGGCGCAGCGCGGATTCTGCTCACGCAGGCGCGCCAGCACGTCCACCACGTCGAACGGCTCCGGCCCTTCCGCATCCATCGCCCGCGCCAGCACGACCTTGTGCAGGGGGCCCGTGCTGATGGCCTCCACCGCCCGGTCCACCAGCGCCTCGAAGTCCCGCCGCGACGACGACGTGCGCAGCGCCACCGGCGCGCCCTGCGCGTGGCGATAGCCTTCCGGGAAGGACGCCCGCACGCGCTCCAGCCGCGAGCGCACCGTGTCCTCACCGCCCTGCGCTTCGGTGGCGAAGGCCGCGACGTACAGCGCGTTGTCCTCGCGCCACACCAGCACCTCCGGCAGCGTCCAGCGCGCGAGCCCGTGCGAGCGCCAGGCGCCGTCCACCTGCCCCGTGGGGCTGAAGCGCATGCCGCCGAACCAGGGCCCCGGCATGCGGGTGGGCACGGGCCCCAGCCACCGCACGCTGTCGTGCCCCAACGCGCCCAGCACCGAGGGAAGCTCCGTCGCCACGTGCGCCTCGCGCACTCCTGCCTCGCCCCAGCCCGCCGCCGCCTCGCGATCCACCGGCCGCTCCCAGTAGAGGGAGGGAACGCCCAGGCTTCCAGCCCCCGCGAGCGGATCCACTCCCGCCAGGAGCATCATCCCGGCGACCCAATGCGGGCCCTCAGCGGGACTGAGCGGCGTCATCAGCAGTTCTCCTAGTGGCTCCGCGAGCCATCACCTTCGATTGTCTTCTAAGCGATCTCGGCTATACATGCACCAAGGAGTTCAAAACCGCTTGAACTCCGCCGACCGGAGGAGCCGCCGTGGGAGGCCAGCAACCAGACGACCCAGCCGCGCGGCGTGAGCCGGGCGCACACCGCGTCCTTCGCGCAGCGCGTCCCGAGGGCAGCCGGGTCCAGGTGGGCGGCGTGGAGGTGGGCGGCCCGGGCTTCGTGGTGATGGCGGGGCCGTGCGCGGTGGAAGGCACGGAGCAACTGGAGCTGACGGCCAGAGCGGTGGCCCACGCGGGCGCCCACCTGCTGCGCGGCGGCGTGTTCAAGCCCCGCACCAGCCCCTACGCGTTCCAGGGCATGGGCGAGCCGGGGCTCAAGCTGCTGGTTGACGCAGGCCGCCGTCACGGGCTGCCCATCATCAGCGAGGTGATGGAGACCGAGCAGCTGCCGCTGATGGCGGAGCACACGGACATCCTGCAGGTGGGCGCGCGCAACATGCAGAACTTCGGGCTCCTGCGCGCGCTGGGCCGGCTGCGCAAGCCGGTGCTGCTCAAGCGCGGGCTGTCCGCCACGGTGCAGGAGTGGCTCAACGCCGCCGAGTACATCCTCGCGGGCGGCAACGAGCAGGTCATCCTGTGCGAGCGCGGCATCCGCACCTTCGAGACCGCGATGCGCAACACGCTGGACCTGGCCGCGGTGGCGTGGGCGAAGGAGAAGTCGCACCTGCCCGTCATCGTGGATCCGTCGCATGCGACGGGCCTGCCGTCGCTCATCACGCCCATGTCGCTGGCGGCGGCGGCGGCGGGCGCGGATGGACTGTTGATTGAAGTCCACGCGAAGCCGGAGCAGGCGTTATGTGACGGGCAGCAGGCGATGTCGCCCGAGGATTTCGCTTCGTTGATGCGACGGCTGCCCGGCGTGCTCGCCGCGGTGGACCGTCACCTTTGGACGCCGGAAGGTCCGGCACAGATTGCAGGGGCGCGATGAGCACCGAAGTCCGTCAGATGTTCTCCTCCATCGCCACGCGCTACGACGTGACGAACGAAGTCCTCTCCTTCGGCGTGCACCGGCTGTGGCGGCGCACGGCGGTGAAGCTGAGCCAGGCGAAGGAAGGCAGCCAGGTGCTCGACTGCGCCACCGGCACGGGTGACCTCGCGCTGGCGTTCAAGCGCAAGGTGGGCCCCACCGGCCGCGTGGTGGGCACGGACTTCTGCCCGGAGATGCTGGAGAGCGCGCCCGCCAAGGCGGCCAAGGCTGGCCTGGAGGTGGAGTTCCAGGTGCAGGACGCGATGGCGCTCACCCTGCCGGACAACACCTTCGACGTGGCGTCCATCTCCTTCGGCATCCGCAACGTGGATGATCCGGTGAAGTGCCTGCAGGAGATGGCGCGCGTGGTGCGCCCGGGTGGCCGCGTGGTGGTGCTGGAGTTCGGCCAGCCCACCGGCGCCTACGGCGCGCTGTTCCGCTTCTACAGCAAGACCATCATGCCGACGGTCGGCGGTCTGCTGACGGGCAACCGCGCCGCGTATGCGTACCTGCCTCGCACCGCCGCGGCCTTCCCCGCGGGCGAGCGCTTCCTCTCCCTGATGGACCAGGCCGGCGCCTATTCTGAGCGCGCCGCCCACCCCCTGCTGTTTGGAACCGCCTACGTCTATGTCGGAACCGTCCGCTGAAAACCGACGCCACCTCGTCGCCCAGGTCGTCGCGTCGGTAGACCCCAAACTCCAGCAGGCGCTCCAGGGGGCCCTTTCGTCCCCGGGGCCCTGCCCCCGACCACGGGACACCCAGACCGTGGTCATCGCCGGGCATCGCGCCGCCGGCAAGACACGCCTCCTGCCGCTCGTCTCGAAGCTGCTCGGGCGCACCGGGTTGGATCTGGACTCGGAGTTGGAACGCCGTCACGGGCGCGCGCTGCGGACCTGGGTCGCGGAATCCCCCTCTACCTTCCGCGCCGCCGAACGCGAGACCCTGGGCCTCCTGCCCGGTGGCAGCGTGGTGTCGGTGGGCGGAGGCTTCCTGTCGCACCATCCGGACGCACTTCAGGGCCACTTCACGCTCGTCGTCCCGGTCACCTTCGACACCTACCGCGAGCGGCTGACGGCGGACACCACCCGGCCTCGCCTGCGCGCGGATGTTTCGCTGGAGGAGGAGCTGCACTCGATGTTCCACGAGCGCGAAGCCCTCCACGCCCGCGTTCCCACCATCTCCCTGGCGGACTTCCTCCGGGGCTGCCTTGCCCAGGAGTCCACGTGAGGGCCACCCGGCGCGTCATCACCCTGCCCCCCACCCTCACTGGCGCGGAAGCCGTGGCCTTCGCGCGCGACGGTCTGCGCCGGGGCGCGGACGTGGTGGAGGCGCGGACCGACCTACACGCCCCCGACGCCATCGACCCGGAGGCCCTGGCCGGCGTGATGCCGCTGCTGGTCTCCGAGCGCGGCAAGCCGCTCCCCGCGGACTGGGTGAAGGCCGCGTGGCGCGTGGACCGGGACGTGGAGCGCGCCAATGATCTGGATGCGCCTCCGGGCCGCCTGCTCGCGTCGCACCACGCGGAGGGGCCGCTGACGACGGCGGAGGCGCTGCGGCGCTGGTCCCGTCCGCTTCCGGCGGATGCGCTGGTGAAGCACGTGGAGCCCATGGACGTGCCCTCGGACCTGGAGGTGCTGCTGGAGACGCAGCGCCAGCTTTCGGCCCGGTTCGGCGCGGAGCGCGTCACCGTGCTGGGCATGGGGCCGGTGGCGCTGCCGGCGCGCGCGGTGCTCTCTTCGTGCAACGGGCTGGAGTACGTGGCGATGGGCGGGGCGTGGACGGCCGCGCCGGGCCAGCGCCTGCTGGACGACGTGGTGCGCGAGCACCGCAAGGCGAAGGGGACGGACACGCCGCGCCTGGGCATCCTGGGCACCGCGATTCCCCACTCGCGCTCGCCCCGGATCCACCGTCAGCCGTTTGATCGCATCGACCTGGCGGAGGGCGCGCCGGTGGAGGCGGTGGTGGATTCGCTGCTGCCGCACTACGCGGGCTTCGCCGTCACCAGCCCCTTCAAGATGCGGCTCGCGCGGCACACCGGTTCGTCGCTGGAGGCCATCAACACCCTGGTGCGCCGGGGCTCGCGGTGGGAGTCCTTCAACACCGACACCGAGGGCGCCCGCGCGGTGCTCGAGCGCCTGGGTTCGACGTCGGTGTCGGTGCTGGGCGACGGTGGGTCCACGCAGGCCCTGCGACTGGTGGCGACAGAACAGGGTCTTGCCCTGCGGGTCGTGCGCCGCGCCGAGGTCCTGGCCCCGCTGACCGGGGACTGGGTGTGGACGTGGCCAGACCGGGTGGCCCCGCCCGAAACCCTGCGATTCGAGGGGGCGCGAGTGGCGGTGATCGCATACGGTGCGCCCGGCCGGCGCGTCGCCGCGGAGATTGTTAGCCGCGGGGGCACCCCTCTCCTGCTCGGTGCGGCGTGGTTCGTCGCCCAGGCCCGGCGGCAGCGACAACTCTGGGAAACGGCGACATGAATACTTTTGGCACCCTCTTCCGGCTGACGACCTTTGGCGAAAGCCACGGCCCCGCGCTGGGCTCCGTCCTGGACGGCTGTCCCGCGGGCGTCCCGCTCACGCGCGACCTGCTCCAGGCGGCGCTGGACCGCCGGCGTCCCGGGCAGTCCGCGCTCGTCACCGCGCGCAACGAGCCGGACAGCGTGGAGATCCTCTCCGGCGTCTTCGAGGACAAGACGCTGGGCACGCCCATCGCGGCCATCGTGCGCAACACGAACCAGCGCTCGCAGGACTACAACCAGCTGGCGGCCGTGGACCGGCCCGGCCACGCGGACGCCGTCTGGCGCGAGCGCTACAAGCACCGCGACCACCGGGGCGGCGGCCGCACCAGCGGGCGCGAGACGCTCTGCCGCGTCATCGGCGGCACCATCGCGGAGGCGTACCTCGCCCGCGACCTGCCCACGCTGAGCACCGTCGCCTACGTGTCGCAGGTGGGTGAGCTGGTCGCCTCCGTCCCGGCGCCGGGCCTCACGCGCGCGCTCGTGGACGCGCACCCCACGCGCTGCCCGGACGTCACCCTGCGCGACGAGATGTCACGACAGATCCTCGCCGCGAAGGAGGCCGGGGACAGCCTGGGCGGCGCCATCGACGTGCGCGTGGAGGGCCTGCCCGTCGGTCTGGGCGAGCCCATCTTCGGCAAGCTGAAGGCGCTCATCGCGCAAGCGCTGGGCAGCATCGGCGCTGTCACCGGCGTCGTCTGGGGCCCGCCGGATCTGCTCCAGCGCATCGGGCAGCCCGGCAGCCAGTTCCACTCCGTGAAGGACGCGTACGGCGGCATCCAGGGTGGCCTCGCCAACGGCGAGCCCATGCAGGTGCGCGCCTTCTTCAAGCCCCCCGCGACGCTCGCGGATCACGCCAAGGGCGGCCGACACGACCCGTGCATCATGCCCCGCGCCGTCCCGGTGCTGGAAGCCATGGTGTCGCTCGTCATCGCCGACCTCGTCCTGCAACTCAACGCCCGGCCCCACTCCGCATGAGCTCCCTTCCTCCCGGTGCCTATCGCCCCCCGGCTGACCGCTGGGGTTCCTTCACGAAGCTCGCCTCCCGCCTGCCCGAGGGCAGCGTGGCCGTGGTGGACCGCACGGTCGCGCGCTTGCATCCCACGCTCATCCCCACGCTGGAGGCCCGCTCGCCGCGCGCCATCATCCAACTGGTCGGCGGTGAGCGCGCCAAGAGCATGGCCTCCCTGGAGAAGGTGCTCGCGGGCGGGCTGAACCTGCCGCGCTCCGGCACGCTCGTCGCCGTGGGCGGTGGCACCGTGGGCGACGTGGCCACGGTGGCCGCGCACCTGCTCAAGCGCGGCGTGCGGCTGGTGCAGGTGCCCACCACGCTGCTCGCGGCGGTGGACAGCAGCCTGGGTGGCAAGGGCGCGGTGGACCTCACCGTGCGCGGCCGCGTGGTGAAGAACCCCGCTGGCGTCTTCCACTACGCGGATGAGACGTGGCTGTGCCCGGAGCTGTACGCCACGCTGTCCGACGCACAGGTGCGCGAGGGCTCCATCGAGGCGTGGAAGATGGTTGCCTCGCTGGATGCGGGCCTCTTCAAGCGCTACGTGCGCACGCCGCCCGCGCTGGAGAAGCTGGTGAAGGACGCGCGCGGCCTGAAGGAAGGCATCTGCGCGAAGGACCCCTACGAGCACCAGGGCCTGCGCCGCGTGCTCAACTTCGGCCACACCTTCGGCCACGTGCTGGAGAGCCTGTCGCGCTTCAAGCTGTCGCACGGCGACGCGGTGGGCCTGGGCATCCTCTGGGCGCTGGATGTGGGCCGGCACCTGGGCATCACCCCGGAGCCGGTGGCGCACGAAGTGGAACGCGCGCTGACGCGGGGCCCGGGCGTGCTGGGCCGCGACCACGCCGCGGAGCTGTCCCGTCGCGAGTCGCTGAAGGACGTGGCCGCGCTCCTGGACGCCGACAAGAAGGCCGGCGCGAAGGGCGAGCTGCGCATGGTGCTGCTCACGGCCGTGGGCACCGCCGAAGTCGTGGATGTGATGCCGAAAACCTGGCGCGCCCTGTGGCCCGCCTGGACCCGAGGAGCCCGCCCTTGAGCCATGCCTCGCCGAGCCGTCTCACCGTCGACCCGAGCGCCCTGAGCGCCTCCCTGCTCACCCCGCCCGTGTCGAAGTCGGACGCCCAGCGAGCCCTGGTTCTGGGACACCTCACGGGTGCCTGGCCGTTGCCGTCGGTGCAGGCGGAATCCGACGAGGACCTCCCCGCCGACGTGCGCGTGCTGCGCCGGGGTGTGGAAGCCCTGCGCCTGCCCCCCGGCCCCGTGCGCGACGTGGACTGCGCGGACGGGGGTGCTCCGTTCCGCATCCTCGTCACCCAGGCCGCGGTGACGCCCGGGGCCCGCGTGCGCTTCACCGGCACGCCCCGCCTGGGCGAGCGGCCCCATGGCCCGCTCTTCACGTCGCTCAAGGAGGCCCTGGCCGCCTCGGGCCTGACGCTCACCGAAGGCACCCCGTGGCCGGTGGAGCTGCACGCGCCCCAGGACACGTCGAAGCTGAAGCCGGTGTTCCGCGTGCCGGGCGCGCAGAGCAGCCAGTACGCCTCCAGCCTGCTGCTGGGCTGCGCGGAGCGGTTCCTGCGCGAGCAGCGCGCGTGGAGCGTGGAGATTGAAGGCACGCTCACCAGCGCCGGCTACATGGACCTGACGGTGTCATGGCTGCGCCGCTTCGGCTTCACCGTGGAGCAGTCCGAAGGTCACTACGCCGTCACGGCGTATCAGGCCCCGGCATCGGTGCCGTCGCTGCCCGGGGACTGGTCGTCCCTGGGCTACCTGGTGCTCATCGCGTGGCGCACCGGCGGCACGGTGGAACGGGCCGAACCGGAGAGCGCACATCCCGACCAGGCGATCCTCCGGCTGGTCGCCGACGTGGGTTTGCGAATGGTCCCGGCAGGCGCTGCTAATACCTGGCGCTTCGAAGGCGCCGCGACCGGAGAGCTGCGCGCGACGGGCAAGGAGTGCCCGGACCTGCTGCCCACATTGGCGGCGCTCGCGTGCGTGTTGCCCCGGCCCACGACACTGACGGATGTGGGCATCCTGCGGGTCAAGGAGAGCGACCGGCTGGAGGGCATCCGCTCCCTGGTGGCGGCCTACGGCGGCACCACCGAATTGACGGCCGGCCCCGAGGGAGAAGTGCTGCGCATCGTGCCTCCGGCGACGAAGCCCGCGCGCTTCGCCATGGACAGCCGGGGTGACCACCGACTGGCGATGTCAGCGGCCACCCTGTGTGTGCTGTCCGGGGTGCCCCTGGAACTGACGGGGCCGGAGTGCGTGGAGAAGAGCTTTCCGGGCTTCTGGCGGCAGCTCGCGCGTTCGGGCGTTCGCTATTCCTGAGCGGGGCGAAACGCCCCGAAGGTTCGCCTCTCGGACTTATCGTTCTTTTTTGTTGAAAGCGTCCGCCGCCCTGTGAAATCTCCGCCCATGCCCAAGGACACGCTGACGATCACCGACAATCGGACCGGGAAGACGTACGAGGTCCCGATCGAGAACGGCTGTATCCGGACCCCCGACCTGCGCCAGATCAAGACCGGTAGCGATGACTTCGGCTTGATGGGCTACGACCCGGCGTTCCTGAACACGGCGAACTGTAAGAGCGCCATCACGTTCATCGACGGCGACAAGGGCATCCTGGAGTATCGCGGCTACCCCATCGAGCAGCTGGCGGAGAAGTCCAACTTCCTGGAAGTGGCGTACCTGCTCCTGAAGGGCGAGCTGCCCACGGAGAAGGAGCTGGAGGTCTTCACCAACCTCGTCACGCACCACACGTACGTGCACGAGAACGTGAAGTCCTTCATGGACGGGTTCCGCTACGACGCGCACCCGATGTCCATGCTCGGCTCCACCGTGGCCGCGCTGTCCGGCTTCTACCCGGACGCGAAGAACATCCGTGACGAGCGCAGCCGCGAGATCCAGATCACCCGGCTCATCGCGAAGATGCCCACCATCGCCGCGTTCTCCTACCGGCACACGATGGGCCTGCCGTACGTCTACCCCAGCAACGAGCTGTCCTACGTCGCCAACTTCCTGACGATGATGAAGCACATCGGCGGGGCGTACAAAGTGCACCCGGTGCTGGAGAAGGCGCTGGACGTGCTCTTCATCCTCCACGCGGACCACGAGCAGAACTGCTCCACGACGTCCGTGCGCACGGTGGGCTCGTCGCAGGTGGATCCGTACTCGGCGGTCGCCGCGGGCGTGGGCGCCCTCTACGGCCCGCTGCACGGCGGCGCCAACGAGGCCGTGCTGCGGATGCTCCGCGACATCGGCCACGTGTCGAAGATCCCGGAGTTCATCAAGCAGGTGAAGGGCGGCGAGGGCGAGAAGAAGCTCATGGGCTTCGGCCACCGCGTCTACAAGTCCTACGACCCGCGCGCCAAGGTCATCAAGCGCGTGGCGGACGAGGTCTTCGAAGTCACGGGCAAGAACCCGCTGCTGGACATCGCACTCGAGCTGGAGCGCATCGCGCTCGAGGACGAGTACTTCGTGAAGCGCAAGCTGTACCCCAACGTCGACTTCTACTCGGGCCTCATCTACGAGGCGATGGGCTTCCAGGCGGAGATGTTCCCCGTCCTGTTCGCCATCCCCCGCACGGTGGGCTGGTGCGCGCAGTGGGAGGAGATGGTCACGGACAACGAGCAGAAGATCGCCCGTCCCCGTCAGATCTACACGGGCGCCACCCGCCGCGACTACGTCGCCCGCGAGAAGCGCACGGGCGGCCAGAAGTAGCCGTCGCTTGAATCCCTGAAGCACGTGGGGGGCGAAGGATCCGCAAGGGTCCCTCGCCCCTTTCGCTTGTCCGGGCCTCAGTCGTGAGGCGCGGCGGCCCCGTTCGGCTCGCGGTAGAGCGCGTCGATGGCCGCCGCGAACTTCTCCTCCACCACCTTGCGGCGCACCTTCATGCTGGGCGTGAGCTCCCCGCTCTCGGTGGTGAACTCGCTGGTGAGCACGGTGAAGCGCTTGATGGTCTCGAAGCGCGACAGCTTCGGGTTCACCTCCCGCTCCAGGGCCTCGTGCAGGTGCTGCTGGAGCCGCGCGTCCTTCGCCAGGGTGGCCACGTCCTCCGGCCAGCCGCGCTCCTTCGCGAGCCTGCGCACCCGGTCCGGCTCCAGCGTCACCAGCGCCACCAGGTAGTTGCGCCGGTCTCCCACCACCACCGCGTGGCCCACGGGGGACACGGCTTTAATCAGCTCCTCGATGTTGGCGGGCGACGTCTTCTTGCCGCCGGAGGTGACGATGATCTCCTTCTTGCGCCCGGTGATGCGCAGGAAGCCCGCGTCGTCCAGCTGCCCCACGTCCCCGGTGTGCAGCCACCCGTTGTCCAGCAGGTCCTGCGTGGCGGAGGGGTTGCGGTGGTAGCCCAGGCACACGTTGCCGCCCTGGACGAGGATCTCCCCGTCCTCCGCGATGCGCACCTCCACGCCCAGCATGGGGCGGCCCACCGTGCCCAGGCGGGCGCACTCGGCGGTGTTCACCGTGGCGGGGCCCGTCACCTCCGTCATGCCCCAGGCCTCCAGCAGGACGACGTCGATGGAGGCGAAGAAGTCCAGCACCTCCCGGCCAATGGGCGCCGCGGACGTGGCGAACACCTTCGCTTCATTCAGGCCGATGCGCGTCTTCAGGGGCGTGAACACCAGCTTCTTCGCCAGCGCGTACTTGGCCTCCATCAGGATGGGCACGCGCTCCTGGTTGAGGATGCGCGTGTTGCGCTCCAGGGCCGTGCCCCGGGCCCACGCCACCAGCGCGCGCTTCAGGGGCGGCTGCGCGGCAAGCCCCTCCTCCGCCTTCGACTTGAACTTCTCCCAGACGCGCGGCACCCCGAAGAAGAGGGTGGGCCGGACCTCCTGGAGGTTCTTGCCCAGCGCGTCCAGGGAGTCCGCGAAGTACACCTGCATGCCCATGAGCAGCGGCCCATGCAGGGACACCACCTGTTCGGCGATGTGCGACAGCGGCAGGTAGGACAGGAGCCGGTCGTCCTCCATGTTCCGGAAGTCCATCGTCTCGCCCAGCTGCTTCGCCGTCCACGCGAGGTTGCGGTGGCTCAAGGCGACGCCCTTGGGCTGGCCGGTGGTGCCCGACGTGTAGATGAGCGTGCCCAGGCCGTCCGGGTGGAGCGCGTGGACGCCGTCCCAGTAGGGGCCTTCATCCGCCCTGCCCCCGGAGGCCACCACGTCCGCGTACGTCTCCACGCCTTCGGGGAGCGTCATGGGCTCGTCCACGACGATGACGTGCTTCAGCGCCGGCAGCCGCTTCTGGAGCTCCAGGGCGGTGGCCAGGTGCTTCGCGTTCTCCACCAGGAGGAAACGCGCCTCGCAGTGTCCCAGGATGTAGGTGAGCTGCTCCAGGCTGCTGGTGGTGTAGAGCCCCACCGGGACGCCGCCCAGGGCCATGGCCCCCAGGGCCGCCACGTGCCACGCCTCGCGGTTGAAGCTCAGGATGCCCAGCGGGTCCCCCTCCCGGAACCCCCGCCCGTACAGCCCCAGGGCGAAGCGCTTGACGCGCTGGGCATAGTCGAACCAGGAGGTGGGCACATAGGTGCCCTCCCTGTGGGACCAGAGTGCCGGCCGGTGTTCCAGCCGGGCGGCCTGGTCATGCAGCGCATGCAGCATCGTCTTGGGCAGGTCCATCGGCTGAACGTAGTGGAAGCGCCCGGGCAGAACCAAGTCTCCGCGTCTCCGACGTTGACAGCATGTTCACCTGCTTTGTATGCCGCGCCCGACCATGAGCATCGACTTCACCTGTCAGAAGTGCGAGGCGAGCTTCGAGTTGGAAGCCCAGGACCTCATCGAAGGGACGGAGAAGATCATCTGTCCCCACTGCGATACGAAGGCGCCCGCCAACCTCTCCGAGGACTTCGTCGCCGCGCTGACGGAGATGCGCGCGCAGATCGCCACGTTGAGCAAGAAGTACTTCGCCGTCACCTTGGCGCTGGAGGCCGAGGAACTGGAGGACGACCTCGACGACGATGACGACGAAGGCGACGAGGAGTCGGAGGAGGACGACGACGTCGATGAGGACGACGACGACGAGGAGTCCGAGGACGACGAGGACTACGACGACGAAGCGGAAGACGAGGAGCAGGACCGCTAGGTCGCCCCTCACGTCTTGTTCCCGCCTGCCCGCCTGCCCTCCAACCCGGAGGGCAGGGCCCCGTGGGCCGCTCGCGTCAGCGGGAGTGCGGTGCCCTTTCGGTGAAGGGAGAGGTGCGTAGGTTAGGGATGTGAAAACGTCCAACCGCGCCAACTTCTTCGTCGCTCCGTTCACGGCCGTGGTGCTGGCGCTGGGAGGACTGCTCTTCCTTCCTGCTTTCGGCATCCCCGGCGCCATCGCGGCCTCCGGGCTCACGGAAGGAAAAGAGAAACCCTGTCTCACCGAGAAGGGCAGCGACCCCAAGGCCTGCACGGAGCTGGTGGAGCTGGAAGTGAAGGACGTGGTTCCCCTGATTGAAGCGCAGACGCACGCCGTCGTGCTGACCACCAAGGACGGGCAGACGGTGCTCCCCCTCTTCGTGGATGAGGGCGCGGCGGTCTCCATCGCCTTCCGTCTGGCCGAGCGCCCGCCTCCGCAGCCGCTGTCGCAGGACCTGCTGGACGACGTGGTGTCCAAGCTGGGCGGGAAGGTCACCGAGGTCCGCATCGACGACCTGCGGGACAACGTCTACTCCGGCCGCGTCTTCCTCCAGCAGGGCCAGAAGCAGCTCGCGCTGGACGCCCGGCCTTCGGACTCCATCGCCATGGCCATGCACAGCAACGCGCGCATCCGCGTGACGCGCAAGGTGCTGGCGCTGGCGGGCATCACCCGCGCTGAAATCGAGGCCCTCCAGAAGCAGCAGGGCATGGGCGTGGGAGGCAGTGGCCAGGGAGGGGACATGGACGTGGGTCCCCTGCCCCCGCCGCCGCCCATGGGGCCCAGCGCTGGCTCGCCAAAGCCGCCCTCGGAGGACATCGGCATGGACCGCTCCGCCCCGGAGCACCCGCTGATGACGCCGGTGGGCAAGGGTCAACAGATCGACCTCTAGCGCACCCCGCACCGCTGAACGGCGAAAGCCCGGCCCCCCCTCCCAGGGTAGCCGGGCTTTCTTCGTCTCAAGCGTCTGAGAGCCACGAATGGCGTGCGCCGGCTGGCGGTAACTTTCCGCCCAGCGCGTGGGCGAAGAGTTAGTCCTTCGGGCGCAAGCCTGTCAAGCCGGCCACCCCGTGGGGCTAGGATGCGCAGCCCTATGCGCAAGGCGAAGATCATCTGCACGCTGGGGCCGGCTTCGGACTCCCAGGAGGTCATCGAAGGGCTGGTCCGCGCGGGCATGAACGTGGCCCGGCTGAACTTCTCCCACGGTACGCACGACGAACACCGGCAGCGCATCCAGCGCATCCGCGCGGTGTCGAAGAAGCTGGGCGTGCCGGTGGCCATCCTCCAGGACGTGCAGGGTCCCAAGGTGCGCCTGGGCAAGTTCGAGGGCGGCCAGCTGCTGGTGACGGCCGGCGACACGGTGACGGTGACGACCCGGGCCGTGTTGGGCCAGGGCCGCGTCATCCCCACCCCGGTGCGCTCGCTGCCCCGGGACGTGGAGAAGGGGCACGTGGTGCTCCTGGACGACGGCCGGGTGCGCCTGCGCGTGCTCAAGGTGGACGGCCGGGACGTGTCCTGCCGCGTGGAGGTGGGCGGGCTGCTCAAGGACCACAAGGGCCTCAACCTGCCGGGCACGGCCATGTCCGTCCCAACGCTCACGGAGAAGGACAAGGTGGACCTGGCGTTCGGCCAGGAGGTGGGCGTGGACTACGTGGCGCTGTCCTTCGTGCGCACCGCCCAGGACGTGCGGCAGGCCCGCGCGCTGGTGACCCGGCTCAAGACGCCCCTCATCTCCAAAATTGAAAAGCCCCAGGCGGTGGAGAACCTGGAGGCCATCGCCGCGGAGTCGGACGGGGTGATGGTGGCCCGGGGGGACCTGGGCGTGGAGATGCCGCTGGAGCAGCTGCCGGCCATCCAGAAGCGCGCCGTGCGGGAAGTGAATCGCATGGGGGGCATCGTCATCGTCGCGACGGAGATGCTGGAGAGCATGGTGAACAACGCCCGGCCCACGCGCGCGGAGGTGTCCGACGTGGCCAACGCCATCCTCGACGGAGCGGACGCGGTGATGCTGTCCGGAGAGACGGCAGCGGGCCGCTACCCCACCGAAGCGGCGGCCACCATGGCGCGCATCGTGGAGGAGACGGAGCGCACGGGCACCACCTCCCTGGTGCACTCCCCCTTCGAGCGCTCCGAGGACCTGGGCACCGGCATCGCCGCGGCGGCGGTGGCGGCCTCGCGGCAGCTCAACATCGGGACCATCATCGCGTACACGGAGAGCGGCCACACCGCGCGGCTCATCTCCGAGTTCCGCCCCGGCGCGCGCGTCATCGCGCTCACGCCCAACGCGGACACGGTGAACCGGATGGCGCTGTACTGGGGCGTGACGAGCCGCCTGGTGAAGCGCGTCGCGACCACGGACGCCATGCTCAAGCAGGTGCGCCGCATCTGCCACGAGGAGCGCCTGTGCGAGCCCGGCACGCCCGTCATCGTGGTGGCCGGCGTGCCGCTCAACGTCCCGGGCAACACCAACCTGATGAGCATCCACCGCGTCTAGCGCGCGGTGGACGCCCGGACACCGGACACAAGCCCTGCTCGACTCAGAAGGGCTTCTGCGTGAAGTCGTAGAGCTTCTCCACCGACAACTGGCGATAGCGCTCCACGTTGAGGGCCCGGCGCGCGCACTCCCACACGAGGTCGCGCGCGGGACGCTCCGGCTCCTTCTTCTTGCGGCGCTTCACCTCGGCCTTGATGGACTTGAGCGCCATGGCCGGGTGGTAGCAGAAGGCGGAGGAGAACAGCAGGTGTCCACCGAAGGGGACGAGGCGCGCCTCCAGCACGTCCCCCGTCTCCAGGCCCGCGACGTGGCGGCGCTCCGTCACGTCGAAGTCCTTGCCGGTGAAGAGCTCGCGCAGGCGCACCATGCCCTTGCCCAGCTTCCGCACCTCGAAGAGGCCGTGCACCGTCTCCGTGAAGCTGCGGAAGGCGTTGGCCTCCTCCGGCGGAGCGGACTGGGTGCGCTGCTCGTACAGCTCCACGGCCGGCGTCTTGCCCGTGAGCGGCGAGACGCGATCGTAGAGGTAGTAGTCCAGGAACGACGCCATGCGCAGCTCGAAGAACTTGTCGTCCTCGAACACCTCGCCGGTGAGGCGGAAGTACTCCGCCTTCGCCTCGAGCAGGTCCGGCTTGCGCGGCTCCTCGCTGCCAAAGGCGATGAGCTGGTCCAGGTACGGCTGGTACGACAACGGGGTCAGCGCGGTGTCCATATGAGCGGTGGGCGCCTTTTTACCCCGCCATCAGCGTCGCGAAGCGGCTGAACAGGTAGCGCGCGTCGTGAGGGCCGGGCGAAGCCTCGGGGTGGTACTGCACGCTGAAGGCCCTCGCGTCCGGAACAGCGAGGCCCTCCACCGTGCCGTCGTTGAGGTTGATGTGCGTCACCACGGCCTTGCCCTTGAGGCTGGCGTCGTCCACCGCGAACCCATGGTTCTGCGCGGTGATCTCCACCTTGCCCGTCGTCAGGTCCTTCACGGGCTGGTTGCCGCCGCGGTGGCCGAACTTCATCTTGTACGTCCGGCCGCCCAGCGCCAGCGCCATGATCTGATGCCCCAGGCAGATGCCGAACACCGGCACCTTGCCCAGGAGCGCCGCCACCGTGCGGTCCGCGCCCTTCACCGCGGCCGGGTCGCCCGGGCCGTTGGCCAGGAAGACGCCGTGCGGCTTGCGCGCCAGCACCTGCTCCGCGGTGGTGTTGGACGGCACCACCGTCACGCGGCAGCCCACGTCCACCAGGTACTGGAGCATGGAGCGCTTGAGGCCGTAGTCGTACGCCACCACGTCGTACTTCAGCTCCGGCTCCGGGCGCTTGTCCCCGGGCGCCAGGAACACGTCGGGCGACGGCGTGGTGAACAGGTACGGCTCCTTGCAGGAGACGCCCGTCGCCAGGTCCATGCCCTCCATGCCCGCGGCGTTCCGGGCGCGCTCGGACAGCGCGGCCAGGGAGACGTTCTCCGTGGAGATGATGCCCATCTGCGCGCCGTGCGTGCGCAGGTGGCGCACCAGCCTGCGCGTGTCCACGCCCTCGATGCCGGCGCGGCCATGGCGCGCGAGGAACGCGTCCAGCGTCTCCTCCGAGCGCCAGTTGGAAGGCGTCCGCGTGAGCGAGCGCACCACCATGCCCACCGCGTGCGGCTGACCTGACTCCTCATCCGAGGCGTTCGCCCCGATGTTGCCCATCTCCGGGTAGGCCATGGTGACGATCTGCCCGACGTACGAGGGGTCCGTGAGGATCTCCTGGTAGCCGTACATGGACGTGTTGAAGACCACCTCACCCACCGTCTCGCCGGACGCGCCGAAGGCGCGCCCTTCGAAGGTGGTGCCATCCGCCAGTGCGAGCACCGCCCGCTTCGTCATCACCGCGACTCCTTGAGCTGACCGTCCTCGAACACACACCGGCCCCCCACCCACGTCTGCGTCACGCGCCCCTTGAGCGTGCGCCCGTGGAAGGGGGTATTTCGACTGCGGGAATAGAACCGGTGGGCATCCACCGTCCACTCCTCCCCAGGTGATACGACCGTGATGTCCGCTGGTGACCCGGGCGCCAGGTGACCGCCTGGCAGGCCGAATACCCTCGCGGGCCCTTCCGACAGCAGCTCCACCGCCCGGCGCGGCGTGAGCACGCCCTCGTGCACCAGCGCCAGCGTGAGCCCCAGCGCCGTCTCCAGCCCGACGATGCCGTTGATGCCCTTCTCGAACTCCACCTGCTTGTCGGACACGCCGTGCGGCGCGTGGTCCGTGGCGATGGCGTCCACCGTGCCGTCCACCAGCGCCTCGCGCAGCGCCTTCACGTCCGCGTCAGCCCGCAGCGGCGGCGCCATCTTCGCGTGGGTGTCGTAGTCCCCCACCGCCCGGTCATCGAGCGTGAAGTGGTGCGGCGCCACCTCGCAGGTGACGCGCAGGCCGCGCTTCTTCGCCTCGCGGATGAGCCGCACGCTGCCCTCGCACGACACGTGCGCGACGTGCAGGCGGCCCTTCGTCTCCTCCAGGAGCACCAGGTCGCGCGCCACCATGGCCACCTCCGCGGAGGCCGGGATGCCGCGCAGGCCCAGGCGCGTGGACGTGGCGCCCTCGTGCATCGCGCCACCCGCGGACAGCGTCAGGTCCTCCTCGTGCACCATCACCGGCACGTCGAAGAGCGTGGCGTACTGGAGCACCCGGCGCATCAGCGCCGCGTTCATCACCGGGCGGCCGTCGTCGGTGAGCGCCACGCAGCCCGCGCCCACCAGTTCGCCCGCCTCCGACAGCTCCTCGCCCTTGAGGCCCTTGGTGATGGCCCCCGCCGGGTACACGTGGCACAGGGCCGCGTCCCGCGCGCGCGACAGCACCAGCTCCGTGACGAGCGCGCTGTCGTTGACGACCTTCGTGTTGGGCATGGCCACGACGCCGGTGAAGCCACCCGCCACCGCCGCGCGGCAGCCGGTGAGCACCGTCTCCTTGCCCTCCTCGCCCGGCTCGCGCAGGTGCACGTGCAGGTCGATGAAGCCCGGCACCACCCACTTGCCGGTGGCGTCCACCACGCGCGCGTCCTTCGGCGCGGGGAGCACGGCTTCCGACACCTGGGCCACCCGTCCGTCCGTCACGAGCACGTCACGGATGCCGTCCACCCCATTGCGCGGGTCGATGACGCGCGCCCGCTGGAAGAGCACCGACGTCATGATGCGCACCTCTCCAGGATGGCCCGGCGCACCGCGACGCCGTTGGACACCTGCTCCAGGATGACGCTGCGAGGCCCGTCCGCCACCACCGGGGACAGCTCCACGCCGCGGTTGATGGGGCCCGGGTGCAGCACGGGCGCGTCCGGCTTCATCCGCTCCACGCGGGCGGGCGTGAGGCCGAACAGTCGCGAGTACTCCCGCTGCGAGGGCAGGAAGGCCTCCGCCATCCGCTCCGTCTGCAGCCGCAGGCACATCACCGCATCCGCTTGCGGCAGCACCGCGTCCAGCTGATGCGTCACCTCCCCACCCATCTCCTCCAGCCCGGGGGGCAGGAGGGTGGGTGGCCCGCAGAGCACGACACGGGCCCCCAGCGCCTTCAGGCACACGAGGTTGGAGCGGGCCACGCGGCTGTGCAGCACGTCCCCGACGATGAGCACCGTGCGCCCTTCCAGCGAGCCCCAGCGCTGGCGCAGGGTGAAGGCGTCCAGCAGCGCCTGGGACGGGTGCTCGTGGGCGCCGTCACCGGCGTTGACCACGGCGCACTTCACGTGCCGGGCGACGAGGTGCGGCGCGCCCGAGGAGCGGTGCCGGATGATGATGATGGCCGGGCCCAGGGCCTCGATGTTGCGGGCGGTGTCCAGGAGCGTCTCCCCCTTGGACACCGAGGAGCCCACGAAGCTCCAGTTGAGGACGTCCGCCCCCAGGCGGCGCGCGGCCACCTCGAAGGAGGAGCGCGTCCGGGTGGAGTCCTCGAAGAAGAGGTTCGCCACGACCTTGCCGCGCAGCACGTGCGAGGCATCCGGTCCGCCGGGCAGATGCGCCTGTGCGCGGTCGAGCAGCGCTTCCAGCTCGTCCCGCCGCCAGCCTGCGATTCCGAGAAGATGTCTCATGGGCCGGGGCCGCCGCGTACCGCGCGCCGCACGTTGCGTCAAGCGTGGCGCGCGGCGGTCCGACAGGGACGTTCAGCGCACCGGTTCGAAGAAGCGCTCCACCCGCAGGCCCGTGCCGCCAAACAGGTTGCCCAGCAGGCCGCCCCAACCGAGCGACAGCCACACCACCATGGCCTTGCCCTTGATGTGGCCGTACGGCACGTACTCCACCTCGTGGTGGCCGGGGGCGCCCAGGCCGTAGCGGCTGTCCGCGCTGTTGTCGCGGTTGTCGCCCATCACGAAGACGCTGTCCGCGGGCACCGTGTAGGGACCTTCCCGCTCACGGCCCGGCAGGCGCAGCGGGTGCTGGAGCGCCGAGTGCACCACGCCGCCAATGTCCTCCCGGTAGAGCACTTCCTCCTGGTCGAACCACTGGCCCGTCGTGTCGTCCTGGTTGTGGACGATGTAGTCCGCCGACACCAGCGTGCGCGGCTGCGGCTGGCCGTTGATGTGGATCACCCCGTCGATGATCTCCACCACGTCCCCGGGGATGCCGATGACGCGCTTGATGAAGTCCGTGGACTCGTTCACGGGGTTGTTGAAGACGATGACGTCCCCGCGCAGGGGCGCCCGCACGATGCGGAACGGCACCACGTTCATCAGCGGGATGCGCACGCCGTAGATGAACTTGTTGACGAAGACCTGATCGCCGATCTGCAGCGTGGGCAGCATGGAGCCGGACGGGATGCGGTACGGCTCCACCAGCACCGTGCGGATGATCAGCGCGATGAGCAGCGCCTTGGCGAAGCCGCCCACGAAGTCCCACGCGGACTGCTTGCGGTACGCGCCCAGGTGCTCCTGGGTCATCAGCTCCAGCGTCTTCACCTCGGCGCGCAGCGCTTCCGCGTCACCCGCCACCGACGCGTTGTCCACGCGCAGGGCCTGCTCGGTGATCTTCTCCGCCACGGCCGGAGACACCTTGTCCTTCACGCGCCCCAGGATGCGCTCGTCCTCCGCGATGAGCTCCCGCGCCTCGTGCCGCAGCGTGCGCAGCAGCGACTCCTTCCTGGAGGCGGTGCGCCACACCAGCAGGCCCACGAAGGCCAGGACCATCAGCAGGCCGAACCCCTTCATCAGGGGCTGCGCCCAGGACGCCGTGTGCGGCGCCATTTCGATCAGCGTGACGTAGGGCAGGAACGCCAGGCCCACGCCGCACAGGGGGGCCCAGAGGCTGGTGAGCAGCTCGCGCCACAGCAGCTGGCGGCGGGCCTTGAGCTGCTCCGGCGTGCGACGCGCGGCCATGGCCGCTCCCAGCTTCGCGGAAGGACTGGCCGTGCTCATAGGGCTACTGCTCCGTCTTGAGGACCGCGAGGAAGGCTTCCTGCGGAATCTCCACCGTGCCGACCTGCTTCATGCGCTTCTTGCCCTCCTTCTGCTTCTCCAGGAGCTTGCGCTTGCGGCTGATGTCGCCGCCGTAGCACTTGGCGAGCACGTTCTTGCGCATGGCGGAGATCGTCTCACGGGAGATGATCTTCGCGCCGATGGCGGCCTGGATGGCCACCTCGTACATCTGCTTGGGAATCACTTCCTTGAGCTTCTCGCAGACCTCGCGGCCGCGCTGGTACGCGCGCTCGCGGTGCACGATGACGCTCAGCGCGTCCACCGGCTCCCCGTTGATGAGGATGTCCAGCCGGGCCAGGTCCGCTTCCGCGTAGGCGGACAGCTCGTAGTCCAGGCTCGCGTAGCCGCGCGACACGCTCTTCAACCGGTCGAAGAAGTCGAACACGACTTCCGCCATGGGCATCTCGTACGTCACCTGCACGCGCGTGCCGCTGGAGCCCAGGTACTTCATGTCCTTCTGCACGCCACGCCGGTCCTGGCACAGCTTCAGGATGGCGCCCAGGTGCTCGTTGGGCACGTGGATGTGACAGGTGAGGATGGGCTCCTCGAACTTGGTGATGTTCTGCGTCGGCGGCAGCTTCGCCGGGTTGTCCACCAGGAGCACCTCATCCTTGGTGGTGGTGATGCGGTAGACCACCGACGGGGCCGTGGTGATGAGGTTGAGGTTGTACTCGCGCTCCAGCCGCTCCTGGACGATCTCCATGTGGAGCAGGCCCAGGTAGCCGCAGCGGAAGCCGAACCCCAGCGCCGTGGACGACTCCGGCTCGTAGGTGAAGGCGGAGTCGTTGAGCGTCAGCTTCGCCAGCGCGTCGCGCAGGTTCTCATAATCGGACGAGTCCACCGGGAAGATGCCGCTGAAGACCATCGGCTTGACTTCCTTGAACCCCGGGAAGGGTTCCGCCGTGGACCGCAGCTCCTCCGTGACGGTGTCGCCGACCTTCGCGTCGTTCAGCTCCTTCACGTTCGCGACGAGGACGCCCACCTCGCCCGCGATGAGCTGCGTGACGGGGCGCGAGAACGGGCTGAACACGCCCAGCTCCTGCACCTCGAAGGCCTTGTTGTTGCTGAACATCTTGATCTTCTGCTTGAGCTTCAGCGTGCCTTCCAGCACGCGCACCAGCACGACCACGCCCCGGTAGTTGTCGTACCAGGAGTCGAAGATGAGGGCCTTGAGCGGCGCGTCCACCGCGCCCGTGGGCGGCGGCACCAGCTTGACCACCGACTCCAGGATGTCGTGGATGCCGATGCCCTCCTTCGCGGAGGTGGGCACCGCGGTGGACGCGTCGATGCCGATGACGTCCTCGATCTCCGAGCGCGTGCGCTCCACGTCCGCGCTGGGCAGGTCGATCTTGTTGATGACCGGGATGATGGCCAGGTCGTGCTCCAACGCCATGTAGACGTTGGCCAGCGTCTGCGCCTCCACGCCCTGGCTCGCGTCCACGACGAGCAACGCGCCCTCGCACGCGGCGAGGCTGCGGCTCACCTCGTAGGCGAAGTCCACGTGCCCCGGCGTGTCGATGAGGTTGAGGACGTAGTTCTGGCCGTCCTTGGCGGTGTACGTCATCCGCACGGACTGGGCCTTGATGGTGATGCCCCGCTCACGCTCGATGTCCATGTTGTCGAGGAACTGGGCCTGCGCCTCACGCTTGGTCAGCGTGCCTGTCTTTTCCAGGAGGCGGTCGGCCAGCGTCGACTTTCCATGGTCGATGTGGGCGATGATGCAGAAGTTGCGGATGTGCGCGTTTTCAGCCGGCATGTTCAGGGCGCTCGATCAGTCGCGAAGCGGGCGTAGGTAACACCGAACCGCCCGAAAATCCACGACTGCGCACACGCGCCCGCCCGGCCTTCCACCCACCTGACGACGGCCGTTCCCCCCGGCCACCCAGGCCAGGGGGAAGCTGCCGCCACCGGGGCGTTTCCCGACTAACCCCGGGCCCGCGCGGGGCCGGCGGCCTTGTCGCGGAAGAACTGGAGCGTGTGGCGCAGGCCGTCCGCCAGTTGAACCGTGGGCTCCCAGCCCAGGACCTTCTTGGCCAGCGACGCGTCGATGCAGGAGCGCATCTGTTCGCCCGGCTTGCCCGGCGCGTGCGCCACCTTCAGCGAGCTGCCGCCCGCCTGCGCGATGAGCTCATAGAGGCGGTTGATGTCCGTCTCCACGCCGGTGCCGATGTTGGCGGCGCCCACGTAGTCGCTCTGGAAGGCCAGGTAGTTGGCGCGCGCCACGTCCGGACCGAAGACGAAGTCCCGCGTCTGCTTGCCTTCCCCGAAGATGGTGCAGCCCTGCCCCGCGATGACGCGCTGGCTGAAGATGGCCACCACGCCGGCCTCGCCGTGCGGGTTCTGACGGGGACCGTACACGTTGGCGTACCGCAGGGCGACGAAGGGCAGGCCGTACTGGGCGCGGTAGTAGCCCAGGTACAGCTCGCCCGCCGCCTTGGAGACGCCATAGGGCGACACCGGCCGCGTGGGGTGCGACTCCGTCGCGGGGAAGTAATCCTGCTCGCCGTAGATGGCGCCGCCGGTGGAGCTGAAGATGACCTTCTTCACCTCGCTGTGACGCGCGGCCTCCAGCAGGTTGAGCATGCCGCGGATGTTCACGTCCGCGTCGAAGCCGGGGTCGTCCACGCTGCGGCGCACGTCCATCTGGGCGGCCAGATGGCAGATGACCTGGGGCTTCTCCGCGCGGATGAGCTCCGCGGCCTCGCGGCTGCGGATGTCGTGCACGGCGAGACGCACGCGCGGATCCAGGTTCTCCTTCTTGCCGCCCGACAGGTCGTCCAGCGCGATGACCTCGTGGCCATTGCGCAGGAACTCGTCACACACGTGCGAGCCGATGAAGCCCGCGCCGCCGGTTACCAGGACTTTCACGCCGTTCTCCCCCGGGCCCGCCGCCGCCAGGGGAGCAGGGCCGTTGAAACCTTCGCGTTCACTCGCGCGCGGCCAACCTAAGTCCCAGAGGGACGACCGGCAACCTCTCGGAAGTACGCGATGGTCTCCCGCAGACCGTCCTCCAGCAGGACCTTGGGCTCCCACCCGAGCAGCGTGCGCGCGCGGGTGATGTCCGGCTGGCGCTGCTTCGGATCATCCTTGGGCAGCGGATGGTAGACGATCTCCCTACCCCCACCGGACGCCGTGCGCACGGCCTCCGCGAACTGCTTGATGGTCATCTCGCGCGGGTTGCCGATGTTCACCGGGCCCCGGACGTCCGACAGCACCAGCCGGACCAGGCCGTCCACCAGGTCCTTCACGTAGCAGAACGAGCGCGTCTGGCTGCCGTCACCGAAGACGCTGAAGTCCTCGCCCTTGAGCGCCTGGCCCACGAAGGCGGGCACCACGCGGCCGTCGTTCAGGCGCATGCGCGGGCCGTAGGTGTTGAAGATGCGCACGATGCGGACCTCCACGCCCCGGCTGCGCTCGTAGGCGGCGCTGATGGCCTCCGAGTAGCGCTTGGCCTCGTCGTACACCGAGCGCGGCCCGATGGGATTCACGTTGCCCCAGTAATCCTCCTTCTGGGGGTGCACCAGCGGATCGCCGTAGACCTCCGACGTGGAGGCCATGAGGAACACGGCCTTCTTCTTCTCCGCCAGCTTGAGCGCGTTCTCCGTGCCGATGGAGCCCACGCGCAGCGTCTCCAGCGGGAGGTTCGCGTAGTCGATGGGCGATGCCGGCGAGGCCAGGTTGAGGACGTAGTCCACCGGCCCGTCCACCTCCAGGCCGTCGATGATGTCCTGCTTCACGTACTGGAAGCCCGCGCGCGGCTTGAGCGTGCGCACGTTCTGTTCGTTGCCGGTGATCAGGTTGTCGACCGCGATGACGGACGCGGCGCCGTCATCCAGCAGCCGCTCACACAGGTGCGAGCCGACGAATCCGGCACCACCCAGCACCACCGCCCGCTTGCCACGCATGCTCGTCACGTCACGCCTCGTTCTTCAGGAGAGTTCGTCGAAGGTCGACTGGCCCGGCAGCTGCGCCTTGTACTTCTCCAGCACCAGGTCGATGCCCTGCCGGATGTACTCGGCCACGGGCACCTTCGTCTTCTGGTTCAGCGCCTTGAGCAGTTCGTTCTGCTCCGGAGTGATGTAGATGGTGGTGCTGACTTTCTTTCGGGCCATGGCGATACGTGAAAATATATGGAATGACGTGGCCTGCGAAAGCACGGAGTGCGAGCGGCGCGAACAAGGCGCCCTGCCCGCCCAGGAGGCAGCGTGTTTCCTAGCAACCGTTTGATTTTCCTGGGATTCCTCGTAGCCGGAACGTTGTCTGGCTGTGCCTCCCAGAAGCCGGCGGAGAATCCTGACGCGGCGCGCAAGCGTCCGGAGGCCGAAGCCATCCGGGGCAAGCCCGCCGCCGGGGAGACCGTCACGGAGCTGGACGCGAACGGCGACGGCCAGACGGACGTCTGGGAGTTCCGCCAGAAGGACGTGCTGGTGCGCAAGGAGCTGGACCTGAACTGGGACGGCCGCGTGGACGTCACCCAGTACATGGATCCGCAGGGCGCGAAGGTCCGCGAGGTGATGGACCTGGACTACGACGGCAAGGTGGACGCCACGTACCACTACGCCGAGGGCAAGCGCACGCAGGGCCAGCGGGACCTGGACGGCGACGGCAAGGCGGACTCGTGGCTGTACTACGAGAACGACACGCTCGTGCGGAAGGAGCGCGACGCGAACCACGACGGCCGGGTGGACTACTGGGAGTACTGGGAGGGCGGCCAGGTGGACCGCATCGGCGAGGACCTGGACGGCGACGGCACCGTCGACCAGTGGACCCGCAACCCCAAGCCGAAGCCCGCCGCGGAGTGAGGCCTCGACGCGGCCGGCGCGCTCCCGGGTCTCCTCGGGTGGGCGCCGGCGCGGAAGCGGTACCGCGGACGGCTACGCCTTGCTGGTGCCGGCGCGGCCGTACGAGTCTTCCAGCCGCACGACGTCATCCAGCTCGGGGGTGCTGACCTCGAGGATGTCGCAGTCGGTGATGGCGACCATGCGGTGCTTGGTCAGCGGCTTGATGTGGTAGCTCTCGCCGGGGTTCATCTCCTTCTCGATGAGGCCCTGGCCTTCGTCGACGACGAAGAGGAGCTTGCCGCTCTGGACGTGGATGGTCTCGTCCTTGCGGTTGTGGAACTGGAGGCTGAGCTTGTGGCCCGCCTTCACGTGCAGGAGCTTGCCCACGTAGCGCTCCGTGTGGGCCCAGATCAGCTCGTGGCCCCAGGGCTTCTCCACCCGCTTCGTCGTCGTCATGGTGCTTCTTCTCTTCCTTGCCCAGCGCTAGTTCGTGCCGGCCACGTAGGCGTCGAGCTGGGTTTCGCGCTTGAAGTCCGTCAGGTATCGGCCCGCCGCCTCCTTCGAGGCGAAGGAGCCCATGCGGACGCGGTACCAGGTGCCCTTTCCGGGCACCTCCGCCGCCAGGATATACGGGGCATAGCCTCGGTCGCGCAACCGGGCGGCGAAGCGGTCGGCATCCGGGCGGCTCTGGAACGCGGAGAGCTGGAGCGTGAACGCCCCACCCTTCACGGCCTCCGCCGGGCGCGGAGGCTCCGCCGGAAGCTGCTGGGCCCGCGCGATGGCCTCCTTCATGCCCCCGTCACGTGCGGCGGTGCGGGTGGCGACCGGCGTCTCCTCCACCTTTCCCTTCACGGGCTCGGGCTTCACTTCCGGCTTCGCGGCGACGACGGTGGCCGCCTTGGGGGCCTCCGGCTTCACTTCCGGCTTCACGACGACGGCGGGGGCCTCGTCGGAGGCTTCGTCCTGCGCGGGCAGCTCCCCGGTGTCCGGGTCCGGCGTGGGGGCCAGGGTGGGCTTCGCGGCGACCTTGGCGGGCTCCGGCTTCACCTCCGGCTTCGCGGCGGTGGCCTTGGGGGCCTCCGGCTTCGCGGCGGGCTTGGGCGTGGGCAGCGGCGGCAGGGGGTCCGCGGAGGCCTTGCGGGTGAGCTCGTCCGGGAAGGTGAGCGGCGGCTCCTGGCGCGCGTCGTGGAGGACCTGTGCGTTGGCGTCCAGCGCGGAGAGCAGGTCCGGGGCGGCGGCCGTCTGCGCGTCGCCGGAGAGCTTCTTGCCCACCACCACGCCCAGGACGAACACCGCGCCCATCACGACAATGCCGGCGATCAACAGGCTGACGATCTGGCGATTGTCCAACGAGACGTCGAACTTCTCCTTCATCCGGTGGGCGTCACGCATGGCAGGGCGAACCTCGTCGCGCGCACGGGCCGTGTTACGGCCTGTAGCGACAGCGTGCGCGCAAGCTACGCCCCACCCCCAGGCGGGTCAAATTCACGGAATGGGGGGTCTTGACGCCGGTGGTACGCGACGCGCGCGAGGCCAGAAGTCGGGCCCCGGCGCAGTCAAACGACGTCAGACGATCCACCCGCCACCGAGCACCCGATCGCGGTCGTAGACCACGGCGGCCTGCCCCGGCGTGACGGCGCGCGCGGGCGCATCCAGCTGCACCGACACCAGCCCGTGCGGCGAGATGTGCACCCGGCCCGGAGCCCCCGCGTGACGGTGGCGGATCCGCACCTCCACGGCCTGCTCGGGCGGGGGCGGCGCGTCCACCCAGTGCGGCTGGAGCAGGCCGAACTGCGCGCGGCCGGTGCCCTCCGCGGGGCCCACGACGACGCGGTTCGTCTCCGGCTCCAGGCGCTGCACGTAGCGCACCTCACCACCGCCCAGGTTGAGGCCCTTGCGCTGGCCCACGGTGAAGCGGTGGATGCCGTTGTGGGTGCCCAGCACGCGGCCCTCCGGATCCACGACCTCGCCTGAAGGCTGCGGCCCGGCGACCTTCTCCACGAACCCGGCGTAGTCGCCGTCCGGCACGAAGCAGATCTCCATGCTCTCCGGCTTGTGGGTGGTGGGCAGGGCGTGGCGCTCCGCGACGGCGCGCACCTCCGCCTTCGTCAGGTGGCCCACGGGGAAGAGCACGTCGCGCAGCTCCTCCTGGCCCAGCGTGAAGAGGAAGTAGCTCTGGTCCTTGGCGGCGTCCGCGGCGCGGCGCAGGTGGAAGCGGCCGTCCACCTCCTCCACCTGGGCGTAGTGGCCCGTGGCGAGCCGGGCACCCAGGGCGCGCGCGCGCTTGAGGAGGAAGTTGAACTTCACGTCGCGGTTGCAGGCGACGCAGGGGATGGGCGTCTTGCCGCCCAGGTACGACTGGACGAACGGGTTGACCACCCGGTCCTGGAAGATCTCCTCGGCGTTGGCCACATAGAACGGGATGCCCAGCTGCTGGGCCACCGCGCGGGCATCGTCGATGTCGTCCGGACTGCAGCAGCTTCCACACTTCGCGTTGCCCTCGTAGGACCAGACGCGCAGGGTGATGCCGATGACCTCATGGCCCTGCTCCTTGAGCAGGGCGGCGGCGGCCGAGGAATCCACCCCGCCGCTCATGGCAACGACGACTCGCATGGGGCTCCTTCCTACACGCCCCCGGCCCGGGACGCACGGCCGGATGGCACTCCAGGCCCCCTTCCCTGCCCTCCTGCCGGGGGAAGGTGACCTTTCAGGCGCTTCGCGTCCGGCTCCACTCCGTCAGCAGCGCGCGGAGCTGGTCGGCGGTGTTGCGTGACGGGTCGTCCAGCACCGACTCCACGAGGTACCGGGTCGCCTCGCCCACCTTCGGGGATGGCCCGATGCCCAGCGTGGACATGATGTCGCCCCCGGTGAGCGCCAGCTCCTTCGCGGACAGGGGCGGCTTCGCGGCGGCGAGCAGTCCCAGGCGCTCGGCCAGCGACTCCAGCGCGGGAAGCTGCTCCGGCGCCCGGGCCTGCACGCGGGCCTTCGCCACGGCGAGCAGCACGGGAAGCTGTGGCGGACCCACCCGGGCGAGCAGCCGGCGCAGGGCCGGATCCGTGTCCGTCAGGCGCGTCTCCAGCTTCGCGTGTTCGACGAGCAGGCCCACGAGGTCGGCGGACTTGTTCGGGAACTTCAGCCGCATGCACAGCTCGCGGGCATGCGGCCCCGTGACGAGGTCCGCGAGCAGCGTGGCCATGCGGACATCCAGCTCCAGGGGCGCGGCCTGCGTGGCGGCGCGGGCGAGCCGGGCGGCTTCGGCGTCCGCGCGGGCCAGCTCCGGCAGGAAGACCTCCAGGAGCCCGGTATCCGCGAGCAGTTGGAGCCCCGCCTCGGCGCGCGGGGACAGCAGCAGCTTGCAGAGCTCCTCACGCACGCGCTCCAGGGCGACCTTGCGGAAGACACTCAGGGTCGCGGGGATGGCGTCGCGGGTGTCGGGGTCCAGCGAGAAGCCCAGCACGGCGGAGAAGCGCACGGCGCGCAGCGGGCGCAGGCCGTCCTCGGAGAAGCGCTCCAACGCGGAGCCCACGCACTTGATCAACCGGGCCGGCAGGTCCACCTGTCCGCCGAACGGATCCACCAGCTCCTTGTCCAGCGGGTTGTACGCCATGGCGTTGATGGTGAAGTCGCGCCGGGACAGGTCCTTGACGATGTCGCGCTCGAAGGACACGGAGCTGGGCCTGCGGCCGTCCAGGTAGTCCCCCTCCGAGCGGAACGTCGTCACCTCCACGTGGTTGCCCCCGGTGACGACAGTGACCGTGCCGTGCTGGATGCCGGTGGGGATGACCTTGCGGAACGCCTTCTGGACCTCCTCGGGCAGCGCGCTCGTCGCCACGTCGAAGTCCTTGGGGTGGACCTGGCGGACCATGTCCCGCACGCAGCCGCCCACCAGGTAGGTGGCATGGCCCAGCTCGCGCAGGCGGGTGATGACTTCGAGCACGGGCTTGGGGATGTCGGCGTTGTGGAGGTCGGCGATCATGGCTGCTGGGGGTGGGAGGAGGCGGGCGTCCTACGTTGCCCCTTCCAGAGGGCATTGCCAACCGGATCGCCCAGGCGGTGCCCGTCTGGTAACGGTCGAGGCCATGTCCGGATCCCGCACCACCGCCGTGCACGTCCACGATGACTGTGACGTGTACGTGGGCCGAGCCTTCCGCGTCTGGGCGAAGCCCGGTCCCCTCAACCCCGTCCCCGGCCGCTTCGGCAATCCGTTCAAGCCCGGGGGCGTGAAGACGCAGAAGGCGATGCTGCGCACCTACTTCGAACCCTGGCTGTCCGCCCTGCCCGCCGGCGAGGCCGCGCGGATCCGCGAGGAGGCGCTGCGCCGCATGGGCCCGGAGCCGGACGCCTTCGAGTCCTTCCGCTGGTACCTGGAGCTGCGCACCCGTCACGACGCGGACTACCTGCGCGACGTGCGAGCCCTGCGCGGCAAGCGGCTGGGCTGCTGGTGCAAGCCGGGCCCATGTCACGCGGACGTGCTGGCCGCATGGCTGGACGCCCCGAAGGATTAAAACCCACTGGCCAGATGGTTTCCTTGATTTATAAGTAGACGGGTATTTCACGCCTTTCAAGGAGAACACGATGAGTGAAATCCGTATCCGCCGTGGGTCACGTTTCCGTCGCGCCTGGGCCCTGGTGCTGGCGCTTCCGCTGGCCTCCGCGTGCAGCCCGGCTCCGGAGGCTCCTGAAACAGAAGCCGAAGCGATGCAGGCCCCGGCGCCGCTCATGTCCGCGATCACCAACACATCCTTTGAAACCAACACGAGCGGCTGGTCGTCGTGGCAGGGAACGCTGACGCGGGAGGCTCGGACGGGAGCACCGGACGGCCAGTACATCGCCCGCGTCACCGTCAGCGGCGCGGCCTCCATGTACTCACTGGACGGCGCGCAGAGTGCCATCACCAATGCTCCGCAGGGCCAGGCGTATACGGCGACGGCGTATGTCGCCGCGGGCAACACCGGCACGGTGGGCAAGACCGTGAGCCTCATCCTCCGGGAGAAGAGCGCCGCCGGTAGCACCTACAAGCTCTTCACGACGGACGCGACGCTGACCACCGCCTTCCAGCGGCTCACCATCACGGGGACCGTGGAGCGCGTGGGCGACACGGTGGATGTGTATGTCCTCCAGAACCAAGCGACGTCGGGCAATGCCATCCTCGTGGATGCCGTGACGCTGGTGGCCGGCGGCGGCTCGGGCCCTTCGGGCGAACCGATGCCGGTGGGCGACCTCACGAACTGGCGGCAGGTGTTCACCGATGACTTCACCACCCCGGTGCCCGTGGGCCAGTTCCCGGCGGCGGTGTCGTCGAAGTGGGGCGCCTACCTGGACGGCTGGAAGGACACGAGCAAGAACGGCACCTATTCCCCCTCCACGGTCGTCAGCATCCAGAACGGCGTGCTCAACAAGTACCTGCACACCGTGAACGGCGTGCACCGGGTCGCCGCGGTGCTCCCGAAGATTCCGGGCGCGACGGCGAGCGGCGGACTGCCCGCGGGTCGCTTCGCGGTGCGGTTCAAGGCGGACGCGGTGCCCGGCTACAAGACGGCGTGGCTGCTCTGGCCGGACAGCGAGGTGTGGCCTCGCGACGGGGAGATCGACTTCCCGGAAGGCGACCTCGACAGCACCATCGGCGGGTTCATGCACCGGCAGAACGGTACGTCCGGCGGGGACCAGGACCCGGTCTCCACCAGCGCGCGCTTCACGTCGTGGCACACGGCCATCATCGAATGGACCCCGGGCCGGTGCCGTTTCATCCTCGATGGGACGGTCATCCTGGACAAGACCAGCCGCGTGCCCACCACGCCGATGCACTGGGTCCTCCAGACGGAGACGGACCTGAGTGGCACCGCACCCTCCTCCAGCGCGGCCGGCAACGTGCAGATCGACTGGGTCGCCGTCTGGGTTCCGAAGTGACACCCCCGGATTTCATGTTTCACGCGTTACACTGAGACTCCGCATGCGATGCTCCTGGTCTCACCCCCAGGAGCACCTCATGTCCCTGTCGTATTGGAAGTCATTGGTCGTCGTTCCCCTGTTGTGTTGTTTCGCGTGCGGGCCCGCAATCACACCCACCGAGCTGGAGATGCCGGAGGACGGCGTCGAAGCCTCCCAGTCATCGGCGGTCGTCGTCAGCGGAGGATCCCTGCTGTCGGCGCGCTATCAGCACACGGCCACGTTGCTCGGCAATGGCAAGGTGCTGGTGGCGGGTGGCGGAACGCCCTCCGGCGAAATGGCCACCACGGAGCTGTATGACCCGGCCACCCTGACGTCGAGCAGCGGCCCGTCCATGGCCACCGCGCGCCGCTACCACACCGCCACGCAGCTGCAGGACGGCAGCGTGCTCGTCGTGGCCGGCATCGGCGGGGGGAGCGTGATTGCCTCCTCCGAGCGCTATCAGCCCGCCACCAACACCTGGTCCGCCGCCGCTGCCCTGCCGCGCAACAGCTATGGGCACAGTGCCACGCTGCTCGCGGACGGGCGGGTGCTGGTGGTGGGCGGCGTGAGCTACGTCACCAATGCCTATCTCTACGCGCCGTCCACGAACACCTGGACGTCCACGGGCTCGCTCAACGCCGGGATGATGGGGCAGGCCGCGGTGCGACTCGCGGACGGGCGGGTGCTCGTCGCGGGCGGAGGCAACAGCACCACGTCCGCCAGCAACCACGCGGAGATCTGGGACCCCGCCACGGGGGCATGGACCATGGTGGCCTCGATGAACGCGGGCCGCAACGGCCACACGCTGCACCTGCTGGCCAATGGGAAGGCGCTCGTGACGGGCTACACCCTGGCCGCGGAGCTGTACGACCCGGCCACCAACACCTGGACGAACACGGGCAGCACGGCCGTCACGCACTCGTCGGCGCCGTCGGTGGTGCGACCTGACGGGAGCATCCTGATGGCGGGAGGCTCCTTCAACACCTACGGTGTTGAGCTGTACACGCCCGCCACCGCCGGCTGGATCACGGTGGGAGCGATCACCCAGGGCCGCACGCAGCACCCCACCATCGCGCTGGCGGACGGGCGCGTCCTGTTCATCGCAGGCACCTCCTACAACGCCCAGGGCAACATGCAGGCGATCTCCAGCGTGGAGGTCTTCGATCCGACCGCCACCTGCGCGCCCACGACCTGCGTCGCGCAGGGCAAGAATTGCGGCTCCATCTCCGATGGCTGTGGCGCCACGCTGAACTGTGGCACCTGTAGCACCGGACAGACCTGCGGCAGCAACAACGTCTGCGCCTGTACCCCGACGACGTGCGCCGCGCAGGGCAAGAATTGCGGCTCCATCTCCAATGGCTGTGGCGGCACGCTGAACTGTGGCACCTGTGGTTCGGGGCAGGCCTGCGGTAGCAACAACGTCTGCGCTCCGAGCGCCCCCTCCTGCGCGCACAACGTGTGCACCTCGGGCGCCGCGCTGAGCAGGACGTGCAGTGGCTGCGTCAACACCGTGTGCTCCCAGGATCCGTATTGCTGCAACACCGCCTGGGACAGCCTCTGCGTCAGTGAAGCCAGCCAGTATTGCGCCATCGCGCAGCCGGGCTGCGTGACCCCGATGTAGTCAGGAGCAGGAAGCCCCCCGGGGCGGAAGAGAGGTCCGTCCCGGCGGAGGCCGGCCGGGGTTAGGCTGCGCGGCGAATGAAATACACCTTCGTGTTCGCCACCGCCGCGCTCCTCGTCGCGCGGGAGGATGCACCGGATGGGCGGACGGCGCTCGCGAAGGTGCAGCGCGTGCGGCCCGCGGTGCGGCTGTCCCCCGCGCAGGAACGGGCACTCGTCACCCTGTCCGAGGCACTGCGGCGCCCTGCCGCTTCGTGACGGCCACTCCGCGCGGGCAGACCGCAAAAACAACACGCCGGACGGGGAGACACTCCCGCCCGGCGTGGAACCTGCTCAACGGAGCCGACTACTTCCCGGCGACGAAGGACTCACCCAGGATGGTGAAGTCCTTGGCGGAGGCCTTCACGTCGATGCCGGAGAAGCCGGTGTAGGGGTAGTGGCCTTCCTTCACCTCTTCGACGATCTCCAGGTAGTCGCCCTTGAGCTGCTTGCCATCCACATCCAGCGAGAAATCACCCGGCGCGCCGCGGAAGCTCCAGACGCAGGCGCCCGTGCTGGTGGAGTCGAAGAAGCTCGTGGCGGAGTGATTCCGGAAGCCGATATTGATGGGGTGGAAGCGGATGTGGATGTCGTACCAGGTGGAGTTCACGCCGTAGTCGAACTCGTAGTGCTGGAACCCCAGGAAGCGGTTGTTCTGATACAGGTTCACGCGGTACGCCGAGCCGCCCGGCGTGCCCGTGAACGTGGGCTGGAGGACCACCTGATCCCCGTTGCCCGTCAGGCCGATGCGGAGCGAGCTGACCACCTGGTCGCCATCGCGCGCCGTCAGTTCCAGGCCCTGTCCCGTCGCTCCAAGCCCGACGATGTCAGGCGTCAGCTCCCAGATCGTGGCCCGGGGGAACACGCTGGTGAAGCCGTCCGTCTTCACGTCCGCGAGCCCGGAGACCGCGATGCCCTTGCTGCTCTTCGCGACCTTCGCGCGGCCCGTCGCGCAGTTCTTGATGCCAGAGAAGCCCTCGACGCACTGCTGCGTGGCCTCCGCCTCCTGCGTCGCAAGCGCGTCACCGGCGGATGACTGCGCCTCGTCGCCCTGGCAACCCGCGGCGGTCAGGCTCAAGAGCGCCGCCGCCATCAGGCGGCACGTCAGTTGGATGTTCATGGATGGGACCTCTCGTTGGGGGGATGAGGGGGACTGCATGCCGGGTCCGACGACGACCCGGCACGGGGTCCATGCACCCTCCGAGCCAGGGCCACCGCACCGCGGCATGTCCTCGGGAGCGTCGCCGTGTATCAGGTGACAGGCCCGTGCCGAGTAGCGCAGCCTGTCACAGAGTCGCGCGAGCTGTAACAAGCAGCGTCACATCGACTTGACTCACCGTCGCAGGGTGATGGCCCCGGCGACACGCCATGCGTCGGACTGTCAAGCAGCGCTTAAAAGCCTATTGGCTCCCTGGGGCCTAATCCCCTGGAGGACCCGGGCGTATCTCTCTTCGAAAGGAGTGGAGATGAAACTGCTCACCACAACAATCCTGTCGCTCTCGCTGCTCGCTCCCGCGCTCGCGCAGACCGTGCCTCCAGGTGGCGCCAAGGGCGGTGACCCGCAGAAGCTGAACATCGCGCGGAATGGATCACAGGCGTCCACTCGAGGACCCGCTGAGAACTTCACGGGGTCCGTCCGCGTCGATCCTCTCTTCCAGGCGAATGCTCCCTCGCGCACCGCTGGCGCCTACGTCACGTTCGAGCCCGGTGCCCGCTCCGCATGGCACACCCATCCGCTCGGGCAGACGCTGATCGTGACCGCGGGGGTCGGCAGGGTCCAGCGGTGGGGCGACCCGGTCGAGGAGATCCGGCCAGGGGACAGGATCTGGATCCCGCCCGGTCAGAAACACTGGCATGGCGCCTCACCCACCACCGCGATGACCCATCTCGCCATCCAGGAGCAGCTCGACGGCAAGGTCGTTGAATGGCTGGAGAAGGTCAGCGACGCGCAGTACGACGCCAAGGCGCCGCTGCCGAAGAAACAACCCTGAGCCCTAGATCGCCTTCAAGGCCAGCTCCCGGGCGACCTCCACGAAGAGGCGCAGCGGCGTCGAGCGCTGTGCCCGGCTGGGGTAGTACAGGAAGAAGCCGGGGACCGTGGGTGCGTACGCTTCGAGCACCCGCAGCAACCGGCCGGTGCGCAACTGCTCGGTCACCATGGGCTCGAAGACATACGCCAGCCCCAGGCCCTGCTCCACCAGGGGCACCGTCAGATGGCTGTCATTGGTGACCACGCCCCCGCGCACCGGCACGCGCCAGTTCCTGCGGCCCCGCTCCAGCTCCCAGGCGTAGAGCGCTCCAGTGGTCCGCATGCGGAAGGTGATGCACTCGTGGTTCAAGAGGTCCTCGGGGCGCTGGGGCGTCCCGCGACGCGCGAGGTAGTCCGGCGAGCCCACCACCACGAAGCGGAACGCGTCGGTGAGCCGCACCTGCACCATGTCCCGCTCGATGGCCTCGCTCAGCCGCACGCCCGCGTCGTAGCCCTCCGCCACGATGTCCACGAAGCGCTCCTCGACGACGACCTCCACCTCGACCCGGGGATGGCGCTCGCGGAAGGCGGGGACCACCGGGGTGATGAGGTAGGGCACCGCCGCCCGAGGCACCGACAACCGGACCCGGCCCACGGCCTCTCCGGGCTGCGCGGAGACCTCGGCGAGCGCAGTGAGCGCTTGCCCCATGGCCGGGCCCGCCCCCTCCACGAGCCGCCGGCCCGCGTCCGTCAGCGACACGCTGCGCGTCGTGCGCGTGAGCAGCACCACGCGCAGCTGCCCCTCGAGCTGGCGCACGGACTGGCTCACCGCCGCCGTGGAGACGCCGAGTTCGCGCGCCGCGCCGCTGAAGCTGCGCAGGCGGGCCACGGCGAGGAACACCTGGAGCTGGGGGAAGGGAGCCGTATTCATTCGCGAGAACCGCCTTCGAGGGCTGCTGGGAGGGACCGCTCCACCGCCTGCACGCGGCCACGCTACCGGAGCGCTTCCGCCCCACTGTTAAGCCTTGCTTAAGAGCCTATTGGCTCCCCCGCGCGTAGTCATCCCCGTCCCCGGGGCGTACTCCTCTTCGTGAACAGGGCTCAACAGTCCCCCCACGGAGATCCGAAGACCCATGCCCACCGTCAACGCCTACGCCGCCAGCTCCGCGACCTCGCCCCTCGGTCCGACGACCCTCGAGCGTCGTGAGCCAGGCCCGCGCGACGTCCTCATCGAGATCAAGTTCTGCGGCATCTGCCACTCCGACATCCACAGCGCTCGCAATGAGTGGGGTTCAGCGACCTACCCCCTCGTCCCGGGCCATGAGATCGCCGGCATCGTCACCAGGGTCGGCTCCGAGGTCACCCGGCATGCCGTGGGCGACCGCGTCGGCGTCGGCTGCATGGTCGATGCGTGCCGCGAGTGCGCGAACTGCCGCAAGGGCGAGGAGCAGCACTGCCTCAACGGGTTCACCGGCACCTACGGCGCCGTCGGGAAGGATGGCAGGACCACCCAGGGCGGCTATTCCACGCACATCGTCGTGGCCGAGGACTTCGTCCTCAAGATCCCCGCGGGCCTCGCGCTCGACGCCGCCGCGCCCCTGCTGTGCGCCGGCATCACGACGTACGCGCCGCTGCGCCACTGGGGCGCTGGCCCCGGCAGGAAGGTGGCCGTCGTGGGGCTTGGCGGGCTGGGGCACATGGCGGTGAAGATCGCGCACGCGATGGGGGCCGAGGTCACCGTCCTGTCGCAGTCGCTGCGCAAGAAGGAGGACGGCCTGCGCCTGGGCGCGGACCACTATTACGCCACGAAGGATCCGGAGACGTTCAAGAAGCTCGCCGGAACGTTCGACCTCATCGTGAACACGGTGAGCGCGAAGATCGACCTCGACGCCTACCTGTCCCTGCTGGCCCTGGACGGCGCGCTCGTCAACGTGGGCGCCCCCGCGGAGCCGCTCTCGCTCCAGGTGTTCTCCCTCATCATGACCCGCCGCTCGTTCGCGGGGTCGCTCATTGGCGGCATCCGCCAGACCCAGGAGATGCTGGATTTCTGCGCCCGGCACCGCCTGGGCGCCGACATCGAAGTCATCCCGGCCGACAAGATCAACGACGCCTACGAGCGCGTGCTCGCCTCCGACGTCCGGTACCGGTTCGTGATCGACATCGCGACCCTGAAGTAGCCCGGGCCTCCCCACCATGGTGAACTTCTTCATCCGACGGCCCGTGTTCGCGGCCGTCATCTCGATCCTGCTCACCCTGGTGGGGGGCATCGCCATCCCCAACCTGCCCATCGCGCAGTATCCGGATCTGGCCCCGCCCCAGGTGACGGTGACGGCCACCTACGTGGGCGCCAGCGCGGAGGTGGTGGAGAGCGCCGTCACCATCCCGCTGGAACAGGAGCTCAACGGCGTGGAGGGCATGCGCTACATCTCCTCCACGTCGAGCAACGACGGCACCAGCGCCATCACCATCACCTTCGAGCCCACCCGCGACATCGAGGTGGCCACGGTGGACGTGCAGAACCGCGTGGGCCGCGCCGCCGCGCGCCTGCCTTCGCAGGTGAACCAGACGGGCATCGTCGTCAACAAGGGCGCCAACCAGCTGCTCATCTCCTTCGGCCTGTACAGCCCGGATGAGCGCTTCGACGCCGAGTTCATCAGCAACTACGCCGACATCAACCTGAAGAACGCCTTGAAGCGCGTGCGGGGCGTCAACGACGTGCGCTTGTTCGGCGAGCGCCGGTTCAGCATGCGCCTGTGGTTGGATCCCACGGAGCTGGCCCGCCGCAAGCTCACGCCCCAGGACGTGGCGCGCGCTCCAGGAGCAGAACCTGCAGGTGGCCGCGGGCCAGGTGGGCCAGCCTCCCAGCCGCGCGGACCAGGACTACCAGTTGGCGGTGCGTGCGAGCGGACGTCTCATCGAGCCCGAGGAGTTCGACGAAATCGTCGTCTTGCGCGGCGCCGACGGCCAGCTGGTCCGCGTGAAGGACGTGGGCCACGCGGAGATGGGCGCCGAGAACTACAGCCAGTTCCTGCGCTTCAACGGCCGCCCTGCCCTGGGCCTTGGCGTCAATCAACTGCTGGTGGCGGTGTTCGTCCCGGTGGCCCTGTCCACGGCGTGTGCACTCACGCTCACCCCTGCCCTCTCCGCCCTGCTGCTCAAGCGCCACCACGCGGAGAAATGGATCTTCTTCCGCAAGGTGGATCAGGTGCTCGACGGGACGAAGCGGCTCTATGGCGGGATGCTGCGTCGGCTGCTCCGGCAGCCTGTCCTGGTGCTGCTCGTCTTCGTCGCCTTCCTCGGGGCCACGGTGGCGCTCTTCCGCGTGGTGCCCACCGGCTTCATCCCGGATGAGGACCAGGGCTACTTCATCGTAACAGCTCGCCGCGCCCCGTCTGGACGGGGCGAGGATGAGCCCGCCGGGCATTGAAGCACGGCGCGGTGGCGTCAGTCGGAGCTGGCCGGGAGCGTGACGGTACCGGGATTCTCGATGGCGGCAAGGGCGGCGCGCAGCAGGTAGCATCCCGGGTCTTCACCGCGCAGGCGAGCCATTTCCCCCAAGCAGGGGCGAGGCCGGAGCCGGAGGAAGAGAGCCCGTCCTTTGCCGCGACGAGGGAGGAGCCGAAGAAGGAGCGCACACCACGATTGGACTCTCGCCAGGCTGCTACGCAGGACGGAAAGCGCTGGACGTGTTCGCTTGCTCGAAGTGTGGAAACAAGAGATGCGCTCATCCAGCGCGCCTTCGCCGCCCTTTCAAAATGTCTCGAGGAAGGTCTTCATCTCGCGCAGCACCTCGTCATGGTTGGTGAGCCAGACGTAGTGCCGCGCGTGCTCGAGCTTGATGCCCTTCCAGTTCGGCATGCTCATCACGCTCAGCATTTCGGCGTCCCGCTGGAGCGCCCTGGCGCCCAGGTTCCTCAACTTCTCCTGCACGGGAAGGTCCATTTGGGAGAAGCCTGGGAGGTCCTCCGGCCGCCCGAACCGAGGCTGATCCACGTAGAGGAAGAGCACGGCCGCCGTCACGGCCGCGAAGTCCACCTTCGAGAAACCCTTCATCACCCGCTCCTCCGCGTGCGGCCACCTGCGGGCGCGCAGGTAGTGCCCGGTCTTCGGATCGAACTCGTTCGCCTCGTCGATCTCGTGCGCGGGGAACGCTCCTCCGACGTCACTCGCGACCGCGGCGGCGAGCGCGGCGCGTGAGGCCACGTCCTCGGGAGCGGGCTCGCTCGGAGGAGGCATGGGCAGGACCGTAAGGAGCTCCGCCAGCAGGTCACCGTTGGTCCTCACGTCCAGGTAGACCACCTTCTCCACGCGCTCCGGGTGATGGGTTGCCACCCAGGTGAGCTCTGGCCCGGCGGCGGAGTGGCCCACGAATGACGCCTTCGCGATTCCCAGCCCCTCCAGCACCCGGACGACGTCCTCGCCCAGGGTGGCGGTGTCGTAGCCCTGCTCGGGCCAGCTCGACGAGCCAAACCCCCGGCGGGTGACGGCGTAGACGTGATGGGCCGCGGTGAACTCCGGCGCGAAGGTGTCGAACACGTGGCCCGTGTTGCCCAGGCCCGACAGGAAGACGAGCGCGGGTCCCTGGCCTCCGAAGTCGAGCAGCTCGAGCTCGACCCCCTCGGCCACCTTCACCCGCTTCACCTGATGCAACGCGCTGGAGTCGGCAGAAGCCGGGACCGGGACGGACTTCGTCGTCACACAGGCGAACAGCGGCAAGCAGAGGAGGAGGAGTTTTCGCATGGACTGACTCAACTACAGGAATGCGGAGACCACCAGGGAAGCCCATGGGTAACAGCTCGCCGCGCCCCATCTGGACGGGGCGTGGATGAGCCCCCGCCCGGCTTCGATGGGCGCGGTGGTGTCAGTCGGAGCTGGACGGGAGCGTGACGGTGCCGGGAGTCTCGATGGCGGCGAGCGCAGCGTGCAGCAGGTCGGCCTCAATGGCATACAGCTGGCCAATGAGCGACAGCACCTCGGCGCACACGGGGGCCACTCTCTCGGCCTCCACGAATTTGCGTCGCACGTGGGCCCAGCAAGACACCAGGGAGCAGGAGGCTGGCCCATCCGCTCCAGGCTTCGTCACCGTCTGGTAGGCGGCGTAGCCATCCACCATGACGACGCCCGCGTAGTCACCGAGTACCAGCTTCGCGGTGGCCCCGGAGCGACTGGGCAGAATCCGGTGGTACACCGCGTCCGCACAGGCCACCGTCCACGCGTACCACTTCTTCCCCGGTCCCTTGTTCAGCATGTACCAGTGCGTCTCGTCCGCGTGGATGAGCGGGGAGGAGAAGACAACCGCGGGCAGCGCCTCGTAGCTGGGCTGCAGGTGGTGGGCCAGCGCGTTGAGCTGGTCCCAGCGCGTCTGGCTGTCCACCACCAGGCCCTCTCGCTGAAACATGCGCTCCTGGCGCGCCAGTGGCAGGTGGAAGCCATACTTCCGCAGGGCGACGTGGACGGCGAAGTCCACCGAGTAGCGGCCCCCCTCAATGAGGCGCGGCGGGGCCGGCGCGGTGACGGGCGCACACCCGCAGGGGCAGCGATACTTCTGCCGACGGTAGTGCTTGAGGACGAAGTGGCGCTCCACCACGCTCACCTCCTGGCTGTCCTCCGTCTGTCCCGCGCACTCCTTCAACGCACCGCCGCACAGGCCGCACACCTTGTCGGCCTCGTCCAGGGGCAGCACCACCTCCTGCACGGGCAGCTGCGGCTGGGCACGCGGCCCGTGCCCGCGCTGCTTGCGTGCGCTCGCCGGCGGTGTCGCTTCCACTGCTGGCTTTCGCTTCTCGCTGGAGGCGCCGAAGAGGCGCTGCTGCATGAGCGCCAGTTGCTCCGCAAGCTGGGTGAGCTCCAGTTGCAGTCGCGCCTGGGCATCCTCACCCTTGAGCCTGGCATTCTCCTGCACCAGCAATTCCAGCCGCTGGTGCAGGCGCGCATGCTCCGCCTCGAGCAGCGCGGCCATCTGCTTCGCCGTTTCCAGGTCTGTCACATGCTCGATGCGCACCACACTTCCGCGATAGCGCTACACGGCGGGCGCCACCGCAAGCTCCTTCTCCTCGAAGGCGGGAGGCGATAGCTTCCAGCGCCCGGCCAGCTCGCAGCCCTCCAGAAACAGCGACAACTCGGCCACCGTCAGCTCCACGCTCAGCGCACCCGCCTGTACCCAGGGCCTGGCGAAGCGTCCCTTGAAGAGGCGTTTGGTGAGCAGCAAAAGCCCCGTGCCGTCGAAGTACAGCACCTTGGCGCGGCGACGGCACCGCCCGACGAAGAGGAAGACGTCGCCCTTGAGAAGCTGTCCGCACGAGAGCTTCACCCTGCCCCTGGTGGTCATCCTCTCGGTGCCCCTGGCGGTGCTGGGAGCGTTGGGGTTGCAGATGCTGCGAGGGCTGCCCAACGACGTCTTCTGTCAGGTGGGGCTCGTCATGCTGGTGGGGCTGGCGAGCAAGAACGCCATCCTCATCGTGGAGTTCGCTGAACAGCTGCGCGAGCAGGGACGCAGCGCCATGGACGCCGCCATCGAGGCCTCCGAGGTGCGCTTGCGCCCCATCCTGATGACCTCCATCGCCTTCCTGCTGGGCGTGGTGCCGCTCATGCTGGCCAAGGGCGCCGGAGCCGCCGCGCGCAACAGCCTGGGCACGGCGGTCTTCGGAGGCATGTTGGTGTCCACCGTCGTCAACCTCGTCTTCATCCCCAGCCTCTACGTGCTCATGCAGAAGCTGCGGGGCGAGTCGAAGCGCTCGCGCGATGAGGAGGAGGAACAGGAGGACCTGCCCGTGGTGCACCCTTCGAGTGGGTGAGGTGAGCCGCCTCCCCATCACCGACGGGCCGCGCTCCACCACCAGGAAAACTCGCTGCCGCGACTTAACTTTCTCTCTTGCCCATGTTGGCATGTTCCGACATGCCAGCCGTCCGCCATCTCCAGCGCGCCGTAAGCACAACCCTTGCGCTCACCCTCGTCGGGTGCGGCTCAGCCACCGTCGGAGCCGTTGGCAATCTCGCCACCGCGAAGTGGGTGAGCCCGCCCTTCCCCCGTCCGGAGGGTGGTCAGTTGCGGACGACCATCTATTACGGGCCATGGCACTGCAGCGCCGCCTTCATGTCCCGGTGCGAGGCAAGGTGCGCAGCGCAAGGGCATGCGCTCATGGGCTGCATCTGGCTGGCCGATTTCAAGGGCGACTGGCAGGGACGCTTCCTGCTGCGCCCGGTGGGAAGTGGCTGACTCCGGGCCCTTCTCGCCCGTACTCGGACTGAGGACGGCGCGATGACTACGCACATGCCCCGGCTGCTTGCGGAAATCACCCAACACCACTTCCCGAATCCACCTGCGACGGCGCAGCCCTCTTTCGGCCCTGGCCGGATACCAACTTCTGGATCCTCCCGCTGGCTGAGATTCGCCGCGCACGCGTGGCCATCCAGGGACGCGATCAGGACGCGAACGGCCCGGCGTCCTGGTACGCGCTCGTCGACCTCCAGGACACGGACTTCGTCCTGGTTGACGTGGGGCAACAGGAGAACGCCCGCTACACACTGCGCGACGGCTACCACGGAACGTTCCCGGATCCCGTCCACTCCCGGGTCATTGCGCGGTCCTTTGGAGAGTTCTTGGAGAAGGCTTTGGCCAGCGAAGACGACTTCTTCTGGCTGAGCAGCGCCCCGTCCGAGGGTTGAGCCGTGTGTTGCTCCACGCTGTGCGGGTGGAAGCGATCGATCCGGAAGATCGGGTAGTCGCGTCCGTAACCGATGGCATCCGTCCCTTGATCCTCGGGAAGCTGCGCGGACCGGCGGAGGCCCAGCGCCCCCAGGGCCGCGTCATAGAAGGCAGCGGAACGGGTGACGTCCGCGACTCCAATCCCTCTCGCGGGAGTGGAGCCGCCCCGTCCAGGTGTGGCCCATCCTCTCCGCCGAGTGCGACTACTCCGGGAAGTGGTTCTCCGAGAACCGCGCCTCCGACGCGCTCGAACTCGCGGAGACGACCGTGCTCGACGCCTTCCGCGCCGACGACCGGCCCTCCCGCAACGGCCTGCGCATCGCGGGGTTCGCCTACTTCGCCCGGACCGATCTCGTCACCGCGCTCGGCGCGGCGGCGTGCGGCGCGCCCTGAAGCCACGAGCACGGGCCTCCGGCGCTTCACGGCGATGACACGTCCCGGGCGCCGGCATCCTTGCACCGGCGCCCGTCCTCACCGAGCATCGAGCCGTGTCTCCACGCCCCTCCCCGTCGTCACTCCGCTCGCACGCCTCGCTGGTGGGTTCGCATTGAGCCCGGGCGCCAGTCCTCCACTTCATCGCGTCCTGGCCGATGTCTTCGTGCTCACGCGCGCGCAGGAGGTTGCGCTCGTCCTCGGCGCGGCGCTCTGCACCGCGTTGCTCGCGCAGGTCGCCCTCACGGTGCCAGGTTCACCGGTGCCCATCACGGGACAGACGCTCGCGGTGGTCCTCACGGCCGCCGCGCTCGGACCCAGGCGCGGCATGGCCGGGCAGCTCGCGTATCTCCTGCTGGGGGCCGTGGGACTGCCGTTCTTCGCCAAGGCGGCCAGCGGCTGGGGACAGCTTGTCGGACCGACCGGCGGCTACCTGGTGGGCTTCCTCCCCGCGGCCTTCCTCGTGGGCCTCGCGGCGCGCCACGGCTACGACAGGCGACCGTGGACGGCGGTGCCCCTCTTCATCGCGGGCCAGCTCGTCATCCTGGCCGTCGGCGTGTCCTGGCTTTGCGTGGCGGCCTCCCTCGACTTCGCCACGGCCCTCCAGAAGGGCTTTGTTCCCTTCATTCCAGGCGGATTGCTCAAGGCCGCCATCGCCGGACTGCTCATGTTCCTCGCCTGGCGGTTCGTACGGGCTCGCGCGTCGTGATGCGGAGCGCGGGCTCCAACTCCCGCCCACCGGGGTCAGACTCCCTCCTTCGCTCGAAGCGCTCGTTCGACATCGGGGAGGAACGGGCTGCCTCCCTGCTTCGCATGATCCAGCGCCTTGTCGCGGTCGAGCATTCCATCAGGGCTCCCGTCCTTCCTCTACGCGGCAGCGCCCGAGAGGGGCAGCGGCCTGGGCGGCGGCTCAGCGACGTCCCGGAGGGCCGGCGGGAGATGCGCCGTGTGCTGGTAGGCTGCGGCGGCACCTTGCGAAGAGGAACCCCGTGTCGACCCCGCACCTGCGCTCCCACATCCGCCGCGTCGGCAACCGCTTCATCGTCCTGGGTGGGGCCTTCGTGCTCATCGGAGCGCTGCTGCTCTGGCGGGTCTCGAGTGTGCTCGGCGGCGCCCTGAGAGGTGGAGTCCTCCTGTTCGGGATGACGGGCTCCGTGGGGGCCTTCGGACTCGTGGGGCTCGCGCTCGGGCTCGTCTGGCGCCTCAAGCCCGAACTGCACCCGAACCTGCGCTGGCTGCATCGGGGCGGCCCCGGGACTCTCGACGAGGCCGAGCGGGAGCTGGCCGCCGCCATGCCCGCGGCGCGTGCCTGGGGCCTCATCATGGCGCCGAACTTCGCCTTCACCCTGCTGCCGCTGACCTTTCAGGCCCGGCGGCTGCAGTCGCTGGCATGGGTGCACGGCGCCGAGGAGGAGGTTCGCCACAACGGGGTGCTCATCCAGACGAACCACCTCGTCAAGCTGCGCTTCACGGACCAGCCCTCGCTCTCGGTCGCCTTCCGTGACCCGCCGGCGCGCAACGTGTTCCTCGACAGCGTGCGCGAGCGCTGGCCGCACGTCGTGGTGGGCTACGACGCCGCCCTCGAGAAGCTGTGGCGGACCGACAAGGCCCGCTTCACAGCAACGACGTCCGGTCGCGCGTCCTGATCCGGAGCGCGGGCCCGAACTTCCAACGAGGCGCGGCTACGACACGGAAGCGCGGAGCCACGCGTCGAACCGCGTCGTCCCGAGGCGCGGTTTGCCGCTCGGCGTGAGCGCCGTGTCGTCCAGTTCCACGCCGAAGTAGTGAGCACGCGCGTCGGCGATGACCTGGCGACCGTCCCGCTTCGCGCGCAGGTAACGCTGGACGACATCGACCAGCCGAACGCGCTCCGGCCCGGCCACTTCGACGATTCCCTGCACGGGCGCGCCCAGCGCCGCATCCGCCACCGCGTCCGCCACGTCGTCCGACGCGATGGGCTGCATCAGCGCCGTGGACAGGCGCACCGTCTCCCCTTGCGTCCCCGCCTGCGCGATGCCGCCCATGAACTCGAAGAACTGCGTCGCGCGCACGAGGGTGTACGGAGTCCTGCCGGCCTTGATGAGGTTCTCCTGGGCCATCTTGCCGCGGAAGTAGCCGCTGCCCAGAAGCCGCTCGGTGCCGACCACGGACAACGCGACGTGGTGCTTCACGCCGGCCTTCTCTTCCGCCGCCAGGAGATTGCGCCCCGACGTCTCGAAGAACTCCATCACGGCCCTGTCCTCGAACGACGGTGAGTTGGCCACGTCCACCACCACCTGCGCGCCCGCGAGCGCCTCCGCCAGCCCCTCGCCCGTCAGGGTGTTGACGCCCGTGCTGGGGGCCGCCGCCACCACCTCATGGCCCTGCTCGCGAAGCCGCTTCGCCAGCTTCGTTCCAATGAGGCCCGTGCCGCCGATGACCACGATTTTCATGTTTGCCTTTCAGTTGACGGTGGAAACGTACGGATGAAAGGCTCTGGCAGCCATGCCAACCAACCCTGGTTTTCTGCCAAACCCCTACGGGCCGCGCACCGTGCTCTTCGTCGCCTTTCCGGACATGGGGCTCCTGGACCTGACAGGGCCACAGACGGTGTTCTGGGCCGCGACGAAGGCGCTGGCCGAGCGCGGAGAGCCCGGGTACGTCCGCCACACCGTGAGCCTGGACGGCGGGCTGGTGCAGACGGCCGAAGGCGTCGCGTTGCACACCGTGCCGCTCGCCGGCTTCACGGACGTCCCCGTGGACACGGTCGTCGTTCCTGGCTCACCGGACATCGAGCAGGTGCTGGCCCGCTCCGAGCCCCTGATTGAATGGCTTCGGCGCAAGGCGGAAGCGACGCGCCGTACCGCCTCGGTCTGCAGCGGCACCTTCCTGCTGGCCCAAGCCGGGCTGCTTCACGACAAGCGCGCGGCCACGCATTGGGCCCTGTGCGATCTGCTGCGCGAGCGCTTCCCGTCCATCCAGCTCGACCGGGACGCGCTCTTCGTCCGGGAAGGCCGGGTGTGGACCTCCGCCGGAGTCACCGCGGGCATCGACCTGGCCCTCGCCCTGGTGGAGGCGGACCATGGACGTGACATCTCCATGAAGGTGGCCCGGGAGCTGGTCGTCTTCCTGAAGCGTCCGGGCGGTCAATCCCAGTTCAGCGAGCTGTTGCAATCACAGACCCAGGACAGCGCCGACTTCGATGAGCTGCACCTGTGGATCACGGACCACCTGGGCAGTGACGATCTCACCGTCGAAACGCTGGCGGACCGAGCCCGCATGAGCCCGCGCAACTTCGCGCGCGTCTACAAGCAGAAGACGGGCCGCACCCCGGCGAAGGCGGTGGAGGTCATGCGGCTGGAGGCGGCCCGGCGGATGCTGGAGGATTCCAAGCGCAACGTCGACCAGGTCGCCCGGATGTGCGGCTTCGGAAGCGAGGAACGGATGCGGGTGACCTTCCAGCGCAACCTCTCCATTTCGCCGAGGGACTACCGGAAGCGGTTCGCGACGTAGACAGAGCCGGGAGCACCTGGGGAAGAGCTGCACGGAGCGCCGCAAGCGTGGGCGAGGGGAACCGGTGAAGTCCTTTCGGGTGCATTCAGCCTCCTGGGGGCAGGCAGTCCAGGGCGGCACGCTTGCGATACACGGGGATTTGAGGCACGAGACACGCCTCGTGATCGTCCGTCCCCGTCCTGGCTTCTTCAAGCTCCTGTTCGTCGTGCGCGGCACCATCCTGCCGCGCGTCCTGCCCCACGTCCTCGGCGTCGCGGCACTCGCCTCGCTCGTCGTCCTGACGCTCAAGCAGGGATACCTGCGGCTCCCCGTCACGTCGCCCGCGCCGCTGTCACTGCTCGGCATCGCGCTCTCCATCTTCCTCGGGTTCCGCAACAACGCCTGTTACGACCGGTGGTGGGAGGGCCGGAAGCAGTGGGGCGCGCTCATCATCGAGGTGAGGGCCTTTACCCACGCGGCCATCGCGCTGCTGGACGACGGGACTGCCGAGCTGCCCGTCGCGGGGCGGCAGGCGGCCCGGAGACTGGTGCACCGCACCATCGCCTTCCCGTACGCACTCGCCGCGCACCTGCGGGGGCAGGATGCCACGGAGGACATCGGACTCTATGTCTCGGAGCCCGAGCGCTCGCGCGTCCTGGCCAGCGGGAACCGCCCGAACGCCCTCCTGCGCGAGCACCAGGTGGAGCTGGCCCGCCTGCTGCGGGAGGGTCGGCTCACCGACATCACCTGGGCTGCCTTGAACGAACGGGTCCACGTCATGATGAGCGTGTTCACCGCCTGCGAGCGCATCCGCCTCACGCCCCTGCCCTTCGCCTACACGGTGCTCCTGCACCGCACCGCCTACCTCTTCTGTCTCCTGCTTCCCTTCGGGCTCGCCGAGTCGATGGGCTGGTTCACCCCGGTGCTGTCGGCGATGATTGCCTACACCTTCTTCGGCCTGGACCTCCTGAGCGAAGAGCTGGAGGAGCCGTTCGGGAACACACCCAACGACCTGCCCCTGCTCGCGATGTCCCGCACGGCGGAGATCAACATGCTGGAGGCGCTGGGCGAGCCCCAGCCCGAGCCGCTGCGCCCCAAGGACTTCATCCTCGGATAGCGGTCGCCGCGCGGACAAACATTCCCGAGTCCATGTGCCTTCCTCGAAGGGATGTCGGACACTCACGGGGTAAGCAGTCATCGCGCCAGCCAGAGGAGTCACGTGAAGAAACCCTGGGAGTGGGCAGAAGAGGACCTCCTTGAACTCATCAACAGCCAGGTCCAGGAGTCGCTGACCCTGGACTACAAAGCATCCAAGGCACTTGACCGCACCGAGAAGGTGAAGGACGAAATCACAAAAGATGTTTCAGCCCTCGCGAATTCAGCGGGCGGAACGCTTGTCTACGGGATTCCCGAGAACAAGCAGACTCGGATGGCGGAGCGAATCGACGAAGGTGTCGACCCCGCGGTGGTGACACGCGAGTGGCTGGATCAGGTCATCAACTCGGGCATCCAGCGGCGCATCGATGGCGTTCGGATCCAACAGATTCCACTGACGAAATCGAGCCCGGGGCGCGTCGCCTATGTGGTCCATGTGCCCCAGAGCGTCCGAGCCCCCCATCAGGCCCGAGACAAGCTCTTCTACAAGCGCTTCGAGTATCAATCGAAGCCCATGGAGGAATACGAAATACGGGACGTGTCCCGACGGCAAGAAGTGCCGGACCTCCGAGTCACCTTTCATCTGTCCCTGTCCGGACACAGCACCCCGAATCGGGACATCCACCCATGGCACATCATTCTTGAGAACAAGTCTTCTGTTCCCTGCCACGAGGCGGTCATCGACCTGCTGTTCGACGGGAACTTCCGGCTTCACGACCGGGGCCCTTTGCACGTCGCTCATCACGAGCTCATCACCAGCGAGAAGGGAACGATTCAGGGCGCGGCCTGCCGCCTTTTCTGGTCGTCGAAGGGAGGGCTCCCAGCGTTCGATGCGTGCCCCGTCGAGGTAGCGGAGCGCCCCATCGTGATCTCCCACAAGCAACTGCTCGACGGTCGATACCTCGTGAAGTGGAAGGTCAGCGCGCCGCGCACCAGCCCCAAGGATGCGTGGACGGCCTACAACCTCTTCCACAAAGGAACGACCACGGAGTTTGGATTCACGGATGAAGACCTGTCCGAGGAACAGGCCTTCGAGTTGCCCGGCGTACGCTGGTCCAAGAATCAATTGATAACAACAGAATGGAAGTGAGTGCCCCGACTGAGCAGCAACTGGCGGACGATGCCCGCCAGGGATCGCTGAGCGATGCCGGGTGGATCCTCCACCTACTGCATCGAGCCACCCGACTGGTATATGGCCGCCCGACAAGCACTCGTGACGACGGTCGCACCGGGGTTGAGTGACTTCGATCTTCCGGATTACGACCAGTCGGTCATTTGCGTCCTACGCTCCGCCCCCAAGCCTCCACCCGTCGTTCCTGAAACCGGACTTACGAAGTGAAGTCCGTGGAGAGGGAGAGCGCGCGGTGGGCGGCCAGCTCCCGAGCGACGAAGGCGTTCTTGTCCTCGATGCCCTTCACCGTGTCGCTGCCCAGGGCGAGGCGCAGCGGGGGCCGCTCCAGCTTCACCAACTCCATCAGCGCGGTGGCGAGCTTCGCCGGGTCTCCCGGCTGCTGGTGGTTGATCTGGGTGGCGCGAGCGCGCGTCGCGCCGGACGTCTCCGCGTAGTCGGGGATGATCTTCGCCGCCCGGGTGAGCGACATCTCATCCAGGAAGTCGGTGCGGAAGTAGCCGGGCTCAACGACCGTGACGTGGATGCCCAACGGGGCGAGCTCCTCATGCAGCGCCTCGCTCAGCCCTTCCACGGCGAACTTCGTGGAGCAGTACACGCCGAACCCCGCCCCCGCGCGGTACCCGCCGACGGACGAGAGGTTGATGACATGCCCGGAGCGCTGCTGGCGCATGACGGGCAGCACGGCGCGGGTGACGGCCAGCAGGCCGAAGACGTTGGTCCGGTAGAGCTTCTCGATCTCCTCGGCGCTCGACTCCTCGACGCCCCCGAGCAGCCCGAAGCCCGCGTTGTTCACGAGCACGTCGATGCGCCCCGCGTCCGCCACGACGCGCCGGGCCTCGGCCTCGTCGGTCACGTCCAGCTTCGCGACGACCAGCCGGGGGTGCGCCTGAAGGGGAATGCTCTGGGGGTTGCGCGCGGTGGCGATGACTCGGTCACCCGCGTCGAGCGCCGCCTGCGCGATGCGAAGTCCAAATCCACGGGATGCTCCAGTGATGAGCCAGGTCTTCATGTGCGTGCTCCTTGGGAGGGGTTCCACACGCATAGAAATAGGCGCTGGCCATCCATGAGGGAATGGATACAGCATGCACAAGACCGTTGAGCCCCGCTCAACAGTGGAGAGGGAGCATCCATGCAGGCCGACGTCCGTGAGCTGACGGTGTTCCTGGAGATCGCCAGGCACCTGAACTTCCGTCGCGCGGCGGGGGCGCTGGGGGTGACGCCCTCGGCGCTGAGCCACAGCCTGAGGGGGCTGGAGGAGAAGCTGGGCCTGCGGCTGGTGCACCGCACCACCCGGAGCGTCGGACTCACAGCGGCCGGAGAGCGGCTCGCCGAGCGGCTCCGCCCCGCGTTCCGGGACATCGACGATGCTCTCGATGACCTGAACGCCTTCCGCGAGGCACCCGTGGGCCGGCTGCGCATCACCGCGGCCCGGGTGGCGACGCGGCTGGGATTGATGCCGGTGCTCGGCCCCTTCATGGCGGCCTACCCGGGCATCGAGGTGGACATCGTCGACAACCCCGCGTTCGTGGACATCGTCAAGGAGGGCTTCGACGCGGGCGTGCGCTTCCGCGAGCGCGTGGCCGCGGACATGGTGGCGATTCCGCTCGGGCCTCCGCTGCGCTCGGCCATCGTCGGCTCGCCGGAGTACTTCGCGAAGCACCCTCTTCCGAAGACCCCGAAGGACCTCGCCACACAGGACTGCATCCAACTGCGGTTCAGCAATGGCTCACGCTACGCCTGGGAGCTGGAGCGCAATGGCCAGGAGCTGGAGGTGGAGACGCGGGGCTCCCTGGCCCTGAGCGATCAGGTGGAGATCCTGGAGGCCGCGCTCGCGGGCCTGGGGCTGGGGTATGTCTTTGAGTCCCAGATCGAGTCCCTGGTGCAGCAGCGGCGGCTGGTCCGCGTCCTGGAGGCCTGGTGCCCGCCCTACCCCGGGTTCTTCCTCTACTACCCGAGCCGCAGGCACCTGCCGCCCGTGCTCAAGGCCTTCGTCGACTTCGTGCGGGCGAGGACCTGAAGCAGCGGGCGGGGGCGCGCCTCCGCATCTGTCGCGGGGCGTCGCATGACCTGCGATGCGACGCCCCTGCGCGGCCCGCGGCTCAGTACAGCTCGGCGGTCGCGAGGTACGGGAGGCTCGTGCCGTTCTCTCCGCCCACCACGAGCACCTGGCCGTTGGAGAGCCGTGTCGCCGTGTGCGCCCGGCGGGCCTGGATGAGCGTGGCTGTGTTCGACCACGCGCCGGAGGCATACACCTCCACGCTGCCGAGGATGGCGGTGGCGCCCGTCCCGCCCGCCACGAGCACCCGGCCATCCTGCAGCGCCGTCGCCGTGAAGCGCGCGCGGGCTTGAATGAGCACCCCCTTGGCCGTCACGGAGGGGGCCTTGAAGAACGGATTGAGCAGCTCGGTCGTGGCGAGGGAGGCGCTGGTGCCCGTCCCACCCGTCACGAGCAGGTTGCCGTCATTGAGCAGTGTCGCGGTGTGGAAGGCACGGGCCTGGGCGAGGGTCAGCGCGCTCACCGCGCTCCAGGTGCCGGTCGTCGGGTTGTATTGCGCGGCCGTGGCGAGGGCCGAGGTGACGGCGGTGGTGCTCTGGCCGCCCACCACCAGGACCTGCCCCGGCGTCATCTGGAACTGCGCGGGCAGCAGCGTCGCCGTGTGGCTGTAGCGGACCGTGGGCAGCGAACCCGTGGCGGTCCAGACGCCCGTCGCCGGATCATACAACTGCGCCGTGGCGAGGGCCGCCGTGCCATAGCCTCCCACCACGAGCACCTTGCCAGTGGGCAGCAGCGTCGCGGTGTGGAAGTACCGGGCCTGGGTCAGCGAGCCCGTGGAGGTCCAGACGCCCGTCGCCGGATCATACAGCTGCGCCGTGGCGAGGGCCGCCGTGCCGATGCCTCCCACCACGAGCACCCTGCCATCCGGCAGCAGCGTCGCGGTGTGGCCGTAGCGGGCCCCGGTGAGCGCGCCCGTGGTCGCCCAGGTGCCGGTGGCCGGGTCATACAGCTCCGCGCTCGCCAGCGCGCCAGCGGCCCCCTGCCCTCCCACCACGAGCACCCGGCCGTCCGGCAGCAGCGTCGCCGTGTGGTAGCGGCGGGCCTGCGCGAGCGGACCGGTCGCCTTCCAGGTTTCGACGGCCGGGTCATGCAGCTCGAAGCCGCGCAGGGTGCCGCTGGGGCCGAGCCCCGCCATGACGAGCACCTTCCCGTCGGGCAGCGCGGTCGCGGTGTGCCAGGCGCGGCTCGTCGTGAGCGGAGCGGAGGTGTGCCAGGCGCCCAGCGTCGGCTCGAAGAGCTCGGTGCTGGAGATGAAGCCGGTGGTGACCTTGCCGCCCGCCATCAGCACCTGGCCATCCGGCAGCAGCGTCGCGGTGTGGCTGGAGCGCCCCACCGCCATCGAACCCGCTGCGGTCCACGCGCCGGTGGCCGGGTCATACAGTTGGGCCGTGGCCAATGCCACGGTGGCGCCATCTCCACCGGCCACGAGCACCTTGCCGTTGTCCAGCAGCGTCGCCGTGTGAGCCGAACGCGCCGTCAGCGCGCCCGTCGCGGTCCAAGCGCCGGTGGCCGGGTCATAGAGCTGGGCGGTGGCCAGTGCCGCGGTGGCGCTCCTGCCGCCCGCGACGAGCACCTTGCCGGTGGGCAGCAGCGTCGCGGTGTGGAGCGAGCGCGCCGCCGCCAGGGAGCCCGTCGTCGTCCAGGTGCCGGTGGCCGGGTCGAACACCTCGCTGGTCGCGAGGGGGGTGCTGGCGCCCAGCCCGCCGGTGACGAGCACCCGGCCATCGGGCAGCAGCGTCGCCGTGTGGACGCGGCGGGCCTGCGCGAGCGAGCCCGTCGTCGTCCAGGTGCCGGTGGCCGGATCCAGCAGTTCGCAGGTGGCGAGCGCGCCGCTGGCGTCCTTTCCGCCGGTGACGAGCACCCTGCCATCCGCCAGCCGCGTGGCCGTGTGGCTGTCGCGGGCCTGGGCCAGCGCGCCGGTGACGGACACGGTGCCCGTGGCGGGGTCCGCCAGTTCGGCGCTGGCGAGGGGACCGGTGGCGCCCAGCCCGCCCACGACGAGCACCCGGCCGTCGTCCAGCGTCGTCGCCGTGTGGAGCTGACGGGCCTCGGCCAGGGTCGGAGTCGGTGCCCACGAGCCCGTGGTCGGGTCGAACACCTCGGAGGTCGCGAGCGCGCCGCTGAGGCCGCGCCCGCCCACCACGAGCACCCGGCCATCGAGCAGCGTCGTCGCCGTGGGGCTGGAACGGACCTGCGAGAGAGCCCCCACCGTGGAGGAACCGGTCGCCGGATCATACACCTGTGCGGTCTTGCTTCCGCCCGCGAGGAGGACCCTGCCCTGGGACAGCAGCGTCGCGGTGTGGAAGGAACGACCCTCCGACATCGAGGCAGTGGCGGCCCAGGTGCCCGTGGCCGGGTTGTACGCCACGGCCGTGGCGAGGCTGACGTTCGCGTTGCTTCCTCCCGTGACAAGCACCCTGCCATCGGACAGCAGCGTCTGTCCGGCATAGGCGCGGTACGCGGGGAGCGCGCCAGTCGCGGCCCAGGTGCCGGTCGCCGGATTGTAGAGCAGGCACGAGGAGTAGTAGGCGCCGGACGCGGCGTGTCCGCCCACGAGGAGCGTCTTGCCAGTGAGCAGCGCCGTCACCTGATGCCTGTAGCGGATGTTCGGCATTGCGCCGGTGGTCGCCCAGGTGCCGGTGGCTGGATCATAAAGCTCAGCGCTGGCGAGGATGTTGGATCCGGTGACGCCGACGCCAAGGCCCCCCGCCACCAACACCTTGCCGTTGCTCAGCAGGGTCGCGGAGTGGAAGTAGCGAGCCACCGCGAGCGCGCCCGTGGTGGACCACGTTCCCGTGGCCGGATCGTACAGCTCCGCGCTGGAGCGGGGACCGAGCTCACCGCCCCCCCGGCCTCCTGTCACGAGCACCCGGCCGTCGGGAAGCAGCGTCGCCGCATGGTTGAAGCGGCCTTCCGCGAGCGAGCCGGTGACGGACCAGGTGCCGGTGGCCGGATCATAAAGCTCCGCGCTGGCGAGGCCGATGTTACCGGAGACAAGTCCTCCCACCACGAGCACCCGGCCATCTGGCAGCAACGTCGCCGTGTGGTCCTCTCGCACCGAGGACAGGTTCGCCGTGGCGGTGAGCGCCGTCGCGGCGCCCTGACCCCATGTCCCCTCCTGCACCAGGTCGGGCCCGCAGGCGGTGAGCGCGAGCATGAGCGCCACGATGAGCGGGGCGGCACGAGAGGAAGCTTCGGGTGATTCGAAGTGGGGCATGGGCTGACGCTTTCGAGATGGACGCGCCGGGGTGGGCTTCACCGGCGCGGTCACGTTAGGTCATCCGGGATGATTCATGGAGTACCGCGGAGGTGGGCCTGCCACCAGCGATGCAGGGACGCGACATCGCCATCGCACAGAAGAGGCATGGCTTCGTGCAATCGCGCGTCGGGCCAATCCCACCAGCTCATCTCCAGCAGCATGGCGATCTGCTCCTCGGAGAAGCGCTTGCGGATGGGCCGGGCCGGGTTGCCCCCGACGATGCTGTAGGGCTCGACATCCCTGGTCACCAGCGCCCGGGTGCCGATGACGGCGCCGTGACCGACGTGGATGCCAGGCATGATGATGGCTTCCGAGCCAATCCAGACATCGTTGCCGATGACCGTGTCTCCCGCCGCCAGGTATCCGTCGCGTGCGCCGGCGAAGTGCGGCACCTCTGACATGTAGAAGAACGGAAAGGTGCTGACCCATTCGTTCCGATGGCCTTGATTCCCAGCCATGATGAAGGCCGCACCCGAGCCGATGGAGCAGAAGCTGCCCACGATCAGCCGGTCCGCACCCTCATGGGGCAGCAGGAAGCGCGCACAGTCATCAAAGCTGTGACCGTGGTAGTAGCCGGAGTAGTAGCTGTGGCGCCCGACGACGATGTTGGGATGGGTGACCTGCCGGTCCAGCGTGATGCCCTTGAAGGGACTCTCGAAGAAATTGGCCATGCGGCCGCCCGACGATCTCTGGCTGGAAACCTGACAGCATAGAGTGCGGTGTCCTTCACCCACGCATCGCCCTCCTCCCCCGAGGCCCCATGTCCCACCGGATGCTCCATGCTCCCTGCCTGCGCGACGCGGCGGCGGTGCTCTTCCTCGCGCTGCTCGCGACCACCCCCGCTGCCGCACGGGGGCGCTACTACAACCACTCCGGTAGCATCGAAACGAGTCATCCGGACTGGTTGAGCTGGATGCCGGGATCCGCGAGCCTCGCCTCCCTGTCGCTGCCGGGCACCCATGACTCCATGGCGTTCACCTCGACGGGCGGCGACCTCACCCAGACGCAATCCCTGAGCCTGAGGGCCCAGTTGGACGCGGGCCTGCGTGCCCTGGACATCCGGTGTCGCCACATTGGCGACCGGTTCGCCATCCACCATGGCGTCGTCTACCTGAACGCCAACTTCGATGACGTGCTGACGACCACCACCCAGTTCCTGCGCGACCATCCCGGCGAAACGATCCTCATGCGGGTGAAGGAGGAGCACACCCCGGAGGGCAACAGCCGCAGCTTCCAACAGACGTTCGAGTGGTATCGCAACCAGCCCGCCTATAGCCCCTATGTCTGGCGAGGCACCCACGTCCCCACGCTCGGGGAGGTGCGCGGCAAGATCGTCGTCCTGGACAACTTCAGCGGTGGCGCCTACGGCGTGAGCTGGGGTTCGCTGGCCCTCCAGGATGACTGGACCGTGTCCACCATCTTCGACATCGACAACAAGTGGGACAAGGTCCGGGACCACCTGGGGAGGACGAACGCGGGGGCCCCTCCCACGCTGTATGTGAACTTCCTCAGTGGCTCCTCCGTGGCGGCCTTTCCCAACGTGGTGGCCGGAGGCGACGGCCTCTCCATCCGGGGCGTCAATGACTACGCCATCGACCACCTGGTGGGAGGCAGCGTCCAGCGCGCGGGGGTCATGATGATGGACTTCCCGGGAGCGGGGCTGATTGACGCCATCCTGGCCCTCAACTACCGGCTGCTGCCTTCCGCCAGCATCCTCCCAGGCGATTTCGGCACTGCGTTCAGGAACATCTCCTACACGCTTGGCGGTGACGCCCAGGCCCGCTGGTATGGCCTCAACGCGTTCCTCCAGAACGCCGCCCCGGGACGGTACTGGCATGCCCTGGCGCTCAAGGGCAGTTGGGCCGGTTGGATGCACACGGATGGAAGCTACGTCCAATCCGACACCATGGATGACTACACGCACCTGGCCTTCACCTCGCGCACGGTGACGAGCGCGGTGAGCAATGGCTTCCTGGGCGGCTTCGTGAACGCCCAGCTCGGCGCGCTGTCAGGAAGCACGAGCGACCGGGCCCTCCAGCTTCATGGTCGGGTGAGCTCCCGCTTCCCCTTCCAGCTCTGGAGCGTGGTGGTGAAGAAGGCGCCCGGCGGACTCAGCAACTGGGCGTATTCGGATTACGGGACGGGCTACAAGGCCTCCCTGGGCGACTACACGTATGCCGTCCAGGCCTACTCCGCCTCGGACGGCGTGTACCTCTACGAGCACGGCCAGTTCGAAGGCAACGTGCTGCGGCTCACCTCCGGCGTCGACTATCTGGGCGACCTGGGCTTCGATGACATCCTGTCCTCCGTCAGGATCCTCGGCCCCTATCGCGCGACCCTCTGCGAACACCCTTCGCGAACGGGCAGGTGCTTCAGCACGACCCAGAGCCTGAGTGACATCAATGCCGCTGCGGGAGGCCCCTGGAACGACCAGATCTCCTCCGCCGGTATCGACTTCGTCGGCCTCCGCTGAGCCCAGGCGAAGAGATTCGCCTTATTCCGGACTGTCCGAATAATATGGACATTCCGGCTTCGGCGCTCGCAATGTCTGCCTGTCGCCGAAGCCGGCGACAGGAGATCGCACCATGCTGAAGTCGAAGCCACTCGCGTCCTGCCTCCTTCCCGTCCACCGCTTCGGGTCGGCGCTCGCTGCCCTCACCCTGTTTGCATTCACGCCAGCGGCCCAGGCTGATTCGGCGGTCTACGGCGGTGGCCCTTTCTATTCAGGCGGCACCGCGGTGATGGACGACCTGCGCGGCTCGGGCTTCACCACCGTGATCCTGTGGAGCTTCCACATCGAGGACAACGGCGACCTCGTCTACAACGACATCCCGGTGGTCAGGAACGGCGCCTACATCGGTGACCCGGCCTGGCCCACGCGACTCGCCACGCTCAAGACCGCGCCGACCTCCGTCAATCGCATCGAAGTGTCGATTGGCGCCTGGAGCGTTCCCGACTTCGAGCGCATGGCCCGGCTGGTCAACGGCACCGCCACGGGCTGCGGCAGCACCCTCGTCTGCGGCACCGGCAGCAACAGCATCCTGTACCGCAACTTCCAGGCGCTGAAGACCGCCACGGGCGCCAACGCGGTCAACTTCGATGACGAGAGCGCCTACGACCTCGCCCCGACCACCCAGTTCGGGCAGATGCTGATTGGCCAGGGCTACAAGATCACCTTCGCGCCCTACACCCAGCAGACCTTCTGGCGGAGCCTCAAGGACAACCTCGGCAGCGCGGTCGACGGCATCTACCTCCAGGTCTACGACGGCGGCGCCGGCAACAATCCGGCGAGCTGGAACACCGCGATGGGCATGACCGTCGACCCGGGCCTGTGGTCGCGCCACGGCACCGGCTGCGGCAGCGGCGACAGTCCGGCCACGGTGCAGAGCAAGATGAGCAACTGGAAGAGCACCGCTGGCATCAACGGCGGCTTCATGTGGCTCTACGACGACATCCAGGCGTGCGGGGCGCAGGGCACGGCCGCGCAGTACGCGGCGGCGATCAACACCGCGGTCAGCGGCAACACCCCGCCGGTGGCCAACTTCGGCGTCACCGTGAGCGGACTCACGGCGACCTTCAGCGACGCATCCAGCGACAGCGACGGCAGCATCGCCTCGCGGAGCTGGAACTTTGGCGACGGCAGCGGCTCGACCGCGACCAATCCCAGCCGTGTCTATGCCAGCACCGGCAACTACAACGTCACCCTGACCGTGACCGACAATGGCGGCGCCAGCAACACCAAGACCCAGACCGTCTCGGTCGGCGCCGGCAACGTCAACATGGCGCTCAACAAGCCGACGACCGGCTCCAGCGCCTGCAACACCAGCGAAACGGCGGCCAAGGCGGTCAACGGAAGCGTCTCCGGCGGCACCACCGACAAGTTCTGCTCGTTGGCCGCTCCTGCGTGGCTTCAGGTGGACCTCGGCTCGGCGCAGACGGTCAGCAGCTTCGTCGTCAAGCATGCCGGCGCGGGCGGCGAATCGAGCACCTGGAACACCCGGGCCTTCACCCTCCAGACCTCCACCAACGGCACGACCTGGAGCACCCCGGTGACGGTGACCAACAACACCGCCAACACGTCGACCCACGCGATCAGCGCCACCTCGGCGCGCTACATCAAGCTCAACGTGACCACCCCGTCCCAGAACGGCGACCCGGCGACGCGCATCTACGAACTCGAGGTGCGCTGACCCTTCCCCACCGCCCGGGAGCGGCTCGCGCGTCGCGGACACGGACGCGCGAAGCCGCGTGGCGGCTACGGCTGCGGCACGCCCAGCTCGTAGGCCTTGCGGATGGCCTGGGCACAGACGCGTGACTTCTCGCCCTCCGCATCCCCACCCAGCTGGCGACTGCGGGCCAGGAGCATGTACCGGGTCCTGGCGGCGTTCACCCAGGGGTAGAAACCAAAGGCTCCCGCCGAGGAGTGGCCCGTCACGGTCCACACGCCACTGACGGTCTCTCCTTCAATCCAGTGCCCCAGCCCGTAGTACGCCTGACCTGCTGCCGTCCACGGCGTGTAGGAGACGTTGGTGCCCCCCTCCCAGGCCGGAACGGAGTCCACGTTCAGCTTGGAGGACAGCTCGTACTGGTTGTTGATCAGCTTCATCAGGAAGACGCGGTAGTACGCCGCGCTGGCGGAGAAACCCCCGGCCGGGGCGACGTCGCTGTCGGACTCCGGCAGGGTGGTGCCCAGCCGGGCGTTGATCCAGTCCATGACGCTGGCCACACCGGTGCCCTTTCTCGCGCCGATATCGTCCAGGGCCAGCTTCTGCATGTGGCCGCCGTTGTAGAAGAAACGGCCGTTCTGGAGCGAGCGGTAGGAGACGTCCTTGTAGGCGGGGCCATAGCAATCCGAGACCGTCGTCCCAGCGTCCCCACACAAGGTGGTGCTCTCGTCGATGTAGCCACTGGTGAAGTTGAGCCGCTTCTTCTCGTCCGCGGTGAGGTTCGCGTACCCCTTCGACTGCACGTAGGCCCCCGCGTACAGCCACTTGCTCGCGGACGCGATGGGCATCACCGTCGTCGCGGACACGCCGCTGCCTCGCGGGATTGCGTAGAGCGCCCCCGCTGCATTGCCAAGCTCCCAGTAGAAGTTCCCGAGCGGCGCGCAGCTCGCCGAGGTGTTGGCCGTGTCCAGCGCGGCTTGTTCATACACCGTGAGGGCCGCCTGGGACGTGCCCAGGGACGACTCCTCGATGGGTTCAAGGGCGGCGTCCCCGGCGGTTCCACAGCCGATGAGGTCCAGGGCCAACAGCGCGCACGCCGAGATGAAGGTCGTCCTTCCGTGTTGCTTCATGCGGTGATTCCTCCGGGAAATGCCCTGTGAACCCGGGAGGCATCCGGAAGTTGCGGGGAAACTATGGGGCCGGCGTCTCCTGCGCGTCCAGGGTGCCGGAGCGGAGGGCGTGGTCGGCGACGCCCGACAGGCGCTGGGCCAGCGACTGCACGGAGTGGGTGACGTTCTGCGTCTCGTCCACCACCCTCAGCGTGCGCTGCATCTGGGCGGACAGCTCCTGGATGGCCTGGGCAATCTGGTGCGTGCCCGTGTCCTGCTGGGCCACGGCGGCGGTGATCTGGCGCACGCTGGAGCTGGTGTCGCGGATGATGGAGGCCAGCTTCTGGAGCTGCACGCCGGAGGTGCGCACCGCTTCGAGGCTGCCCAGCACCCGCTGCTCGCCCTGCTCGCTCGCCTTCGCGGCCTCGCGCATGCTCGCGCCCACCCCTTCGAGCACCTCGCGGATGCGCTGGGTGGCGTGGATGGACTGGTCCGCGAGGCTGCGCATCTGCCGTGCCACCACACCAAAGCCCTTGCCGGTGTCGCCGCTGCGCACCGCCTCGATGGCCGCGTTGAGGGCCAGCATGTTGGATTGGTCCGCCAGCGCCTTCACCACGTCCACGATGCCGGCGATCTCACGCGTGCGCGCATCGAGCGTGAGGATGTGGCTGGCCATCTCCGACACCTCGGCGCGGATGGCGGAGAGGTCCGTCAGCGTGCGCTCCAGGGCCACGCCGCCGTCCAGCCCCACCTGCTCGGCCGTCTCCGCGGAGGCGGCCATCAGGCGGGCCTTGTCGGCCGTCACGTGCGAGCTCTGGCGGATCTCCTCCACCGTCTGCTCCAGTTGGTGGAGCGCCGTCGCCTGACGGCTGATGCCGGAAGTCTGCTCCTCGCTCGTGGCGCGAAGCTGCTGCACCACCGCGGCCAGCTCTCCGGCGCCGCTCCCCATGCTGTCAGCGAGCTGACGCACCTCCTTGCGCCGCTCCTCCAACCTGCGCGTGTGCTGCGCCAGGGAGCGCATCACCCGCGACGAGCGGCTTGCCACGATGCCCACGAACGACAGCGTGAGCGCGAAGAAACCCCAGTGCAGTTGGAGGTCCGCCGCATCCGCGAGGCCGAGCATGGGGAGCGTGCTGAGGACGCAGAAGAAGAAGAGGATGCCCAGGCCGACGACGAAGATGCGGGCGTCGGAGTTGCCGCGCCAGGACTCCACGGCCACGACGCCGACGCAGACCATGATCCCGGGAAGCGAATAGAGGATCATGAACGGCAGGAGCCCCTGGGCCAGGCTCAGGTTCACGAGGACGAGGGCGGCCTGGAGCGCGGCCGGGACGGAGACCACCGCCGCGCCGATGCGGAACCAGCGCATCCGCCCCTCGCCAATCGTGTCCGAGAGGAACCACGCGAGGCCCGGGAGGATGCAGTACGCGCCCAGCAGCGTGAGCCGGGTGCTGGCGACGCGCAGGTCCCAGAGCGCGGCGAACAGGCCGCTCAAGCCGAGCAGCAGCACGCCCGAGCCCCCGGAGAAGACGGTCAGTGCCACCAGCATGCGCCGCTGGCGGCGCAGCACGGCGGCGCCCGCGCTCACCCCGGCGATGGCGAGCAACATCATTCCGATGACGAACGGCGCCAGCCCCGTGCGCGTCGCCGCGGCGAGCAGTTCACGGTGCGAGCCCACCCTCGCGTCGAGCGTCACGCCGATGGCGAACCCGGTCCCCTGGATGCGCAGCAGGATGCGCGGGTCCTTCAGGTCGGGCGGCAGGGGCACCAGGTGCCAGGCCATGCTGTCCATGCTCTCGCGGCCAGAGGGGTTCACCTTCCCGCTCGCGTAGATGCGCTGGCCGCCGGAGTACGCCTCGAAGGCGTTGGCGACGTTTCCAAGGTAGAGCGCCGGCTCCACCCACTTCCCCTCGGGGACGGGGATGCTCAGCCAGAGCAGCGTGTTCATGCCACGGCCCGGAGGCACCTTCAGCGCCTCCACCGGCTGCCAGCCCTCCTCCGTGCCCGTCGCATTCGCCCAGGTGGGGATGCCCTCGGGCCCCAGCGGCGAGTCACCCCAGCGGAAGCGCCATCCGTCCAACGCGGGCACGCTGGCCCGCACCGGCGCCGCATGCGCCAGGGAAGCCGACATCAAGACAAGGAGCAGCGCGGTGCCCAGTCCCGCGAGGCGTGAGCTCCTGCCCGGCCCCGGACGCGGACTCGCGGAGGACCTCGAGGAAACGACGAACACCTTGGGCACGAAGAAGAAGACGCAGGAGAGACCCATGTGGAAGGGATGCTCCGGCGCCAGTGATACAAATGTAAACAGGGGCTGACACACCCTTCGGACGCCTGCTGGCCCGGAGACCGTCGCGAGAGCACACAAGGGAGCCAGCGGTCGCGCTGGCCAGCTCACGGACGCCATGGGCCGCTTCGTCCCACGCCTGGGTCCGCTGGCGGCACGGCGATGTCCCGTGTCCCCCCATCCCGGTACTCCTCTGGGCGCTCCAGAACCCCATCCACAGGAAAAGTCATGAACACGCGAATCGCGGGGGCGGCGTGTGCCCTGCTGATGGCGCCCGCGGCCTATGCGGCGGACGTTGTCGACCTCATCTCTCCGGCGCGCTGCGAGCTGCGCTTCAACCGGCTGGTGAACTGCCACATCAATCCCCAGCAGCTGTCGACGCCCACGGCGGAGACGGCGGTGCCGCTGAAGACCGCGCTGCGCTCCGTGGTCTCCGGCAACTGCTCCACCCAGTACACGCTGGAGGCCAGGGCGGAGGCAGCGGGAGCATCACCCGCCCTCATTCCCTATCTGCGCGGCACGGAGGTCCTGCTGCGCGGGCCGGGCGGGGCGCCGGTGGGCAACCTCACCCTGAGCGACAACTCCACCTGGACGCCATCGGCGGTGCTGGACGGAAGCTGCCGCATCTCGCTGGAGGTCCGCTGGAACGAGGTGGACGTGGTCTCGACGGCGGAGGCCCAGGCCCTCATCACCGCCCTCGACGCGCAGATCGCCACCGCGCAAGACCACTCGGACCGGATGGAGGAGCTGATGCTCTACCAGCGGGCCTACGCGTTCATGCACAGCCTGGCCGACCGCTTCCGCGTGGAGCTGTCGAACCCGACGATGCAGGAGCTGCGCGCGGCGGCCCTCGAGTCCACGCCCGCGCTGGAGTCGATGGTCCTCAGTTGCGGCGACCTCTCCATCGAGGAGCGTCTGGCCCTGCTGCGGCTGCACGCCGAGCTCTGGGTGCTGGGCAAGCCGGAGGACTGGCAGCGGCCGGATGGCACCGTCATGACGCTGGAGGACCACCTGGGCACGGGCGCGGCGGAAATCCTCGCGCGGCTCAACGCCATCCTCGCCCGGCAGACGCAGAACCCGCCCGACTACGCGCAGCTCTACGAGGACGCGAAGACCGAGGTCATCCGGCTCCAGAACAAGAAGCTCCTCGCCCTGACCCAACTGGACCCGTGGCTGCCGTAGGCGGCCGTCCCCCTCCACCCGAAAGCACGAGCATGAATCCCTTCCGACTCCGCATGGGTCCGGGCACCGCGCTGGCGGCGCTGCTGGCCACGGGCTGCGGGCAGCCGCCCCCGTCCCCACCCGCGCAGGCCCCGCTGGCCACGCAGCGGCAGCACAACTCCACCTACGTCCCCATGTTCTGCGCCTACAGCCCTGGCGCCCTCGCGGAGTGTGCGCCGAGCCCCGCCAGCCCGCAGGTGGTCTACGACCGCGTCGCCAACCGGCTGGCGAGCACCTGTGGCTCGGACCTCGCGTGCCGCTACCAGGTCATCAAGTTGTGGTCCGTGGGACCGGGGGAAGACAGCTCCGCCGGGGACCTGACGGCGTGGATGGACTCGCAGCAGCAGGTGACGAACTTCCTGAAGAACAACAACAAGAGCGCGGACGCGCTGCTGGAGAGCCTGAAGATCCACGCGGGGGAGTCCCGGAACTACGTCAAGGACCAGGGGCGCATCCTCGCCGCCGTGACGGAACGCGTGAAGACGATGCTCGGCGCCGCGGAGGCGAAGGTGAAGCAGGAGGCCGGCGCGTACGGCGATCCGGTGGTGCTCGAGGAAGCGGACGTGAAGGCCGGCATGGAGCACCTGGAGGAGACGGTGGCCCGGGCACGGGCGACGCTGGACACGCTGGCGCCCCAGGTGGTGACGCTCGCGAACCGCTTCAGCGCGTACAGGGCCACCGAGGCCGCCACCACCGCGAAGCTCCATGCGCTGGCCAGCCAGGGCTCCGCCGCCGACCTCCAGGGGCTGGTGACGGTGCAGCTCGACGCGGTGGACCTGGCGCATCAGGAGAGCGCCGAGTCGAGCGCGATCGCGATGGAGGCGGTGCGGCTGCGCGTGCTGCTGGCGGAGCTGCAGGAGGACTACGTGGAGCAGCTCGCGCCCCACAAGGACTTCATCGCGCGGCGCGGCCTGCGGATGGGCGACCTGGTCGACGGGGAGCTGGAGATGCTCGGCGGCATCGAGGGCTATGCCGGGTCGCGGCTGCGCAAGGTGCTCACCGGGGTGGACACGCTGCTGGAGGGCATGAAGCAGCGGCGGGACGCGCTCATCGGCCTGGAGGCGAACGCGGCGACGCGTCAGGCGCTGGCGGATGCCGCCTTCCTCACCGCCTCGCAGCGCTTCCTGGACGACGTCACCTCCCGCAGCACGAAGCTGTGGCAGGTGGCGCCCAGGAGCACCGTGCTGAAGCTGTCCCTGCTGGCGGAGAAGTTCGACCAGATGGACGCGTACCTCCAGTTCGAGCCCGCGTGCGCGCCGCCCCAGGCGGGGCAGCGCTCCTGGCGGGAGGCGGGGTGCGTGGCCATGCGCCGGGACTTCTCCCGCGTGCGCTCGTGGATGACGTCCACCCTGCCCGGCACGCTGCGGATCAACGTGGCGATGATGCGTCAGGCGGGAACCGTGCCCGCGGCGCTGCTGACGGACGTGGAAGCGAAGCTGGCCACAGGTCAGCTCAAGACCGCCGCGATGGTGCATGACGCCGCGCTGCGGGTGTCCGACGGACTGTGAGGCCCGACATGAACAACCGACCTGCCATCCCCCCGCGCACCGGGGCCTCCCGGATGCAACGCGCCCCCCTGGCCCTGCTGTTCGCGCTGCTGGCCGCGAGCCCCGCGCGGGCCGACCCCTACGAAATCCTCTGGGAGACCGTCTCGTACGTCGGCTCCAAGGGCAGCAACAGCAGCGCCACCATCGTGCAGGAGGGCGATCCCTTCTTCAAAGTCAACAGCATCCCCCTGCCCACGTACACCATCCCGAGGGCCTACCGAGTGGCCCAGAACCGGGACCTCTACAACGCGTTCAGCGCGCCGTTCGACTCCGTCCTGCTGCGGCCCGGAAACAACTCCTTCGACTTCAGCGTCACCACCCTGGGTGGCAACGCGAACACCTTTACGACGGAGCTCGTCAAGCTGAGCCGACCCGGGCAGGGCCTGATGCCCCTGTTCTACGTCAACCGTCAGGGCACGGAGTTCACCGGACGGACGAACGTCAACTTCACGCTGCGGGAGATCAACCCGGGGCTGGCGGACCGCATCGCGGAGCTGGAGCGGGCCCTCTCCGAGGACCGCAACAAGCTGCTGGGCAACGCGAATCGCATCGCCGACCTCTCGGCGCAGCAGGCGCGGCTCGACAGCCTGGAGGCGGAGCTGACGACGCTCTTGCAGAAGGGCTTCGACGAGCTGACCGCGGCGGAGCTGGACGCGCTCCTGCGCCGCTACCCGGACGTGCCGTCCAGCACGCGCCGGGCCCTGGTCAACCTGGTGGCGGACCTCAAGACGAACGTGACGCAACTGCGGGCGGAGATTGCCCGCATCACCACGGAGCTGGGCCTGCACGTGGACGAGGCCGTGTCGCTCATCGAGGCCTCGGTGGCGCAGGCGGGGCATGACCTGGGCTCGCCGGACCGCTTCGAAACCGGCAGCGGGCTGGACGAGGTGCCGGACGTGACGGTGCCCGAGGTCGTCCCCAACGACGACTTCGACCCCGCGCATGATCCGTATGCGGCCTTCGCGCAGCAGGTGATTGCCCGGCTGGAGCAGCAGATGGGCACCGGCTCCGCGCAGGACCGGGTGGGTTTCCTGACGACGGTGCGCGGCTGGCGCGCCAACGTGGACGCGATGCGCCGCTCGCTGGAGTCCCGGGCCGCCGTGTCGAACGACGAGTGGGCGGCGTTCCTCAACGCGCGCCAGGGCGTGGCGTCCTACGTGCGCACCTTCATGGACGAGTCCGGCTGGTTCGTGGACAGCCCCATCCCCCAGGACATCCGCCACCGGCTGGACACGACGTTGATGGCGCGGACGCCCCAGGCGGCCACGGCGCTCAAGGACGCGCTGGCCGGCTGGGACCCGAACATGACCCCCGAGGAGCGGCTGCTGCTGGAGACCCTCAATGGCCTGCTGCACGGCGCGGGCGCCGCCATCTTCAGCGTGGACACGAGCGCGCTGTCGGAGCTCACCCGGCTGACCCAGTCCGTGGCCACCGCCGCCGTGGAGGTCGGGCGGTTCGCCGTGGGCTTCACCCCGGTGGGAGACGTGCTGGACCTGTGCGAGGCCGTCACGGGCAGGAAGTTCTGCCTGCCAAACGGGGAGGAGCTGTCCACGGAGGAGCGCATCGCCTCCGGCCTGGGGGTCGTCATCGGCAGCGGTGCCTTCTGGCACGGCGTCATGGCGATAGCCCCCGCCGCCGGGCGCGTGGGCAAGATCCTCGACAACCTGGTGCTGGACCTGGGGGCCACCGAGGCCCGGTTCCTGCGCGCGCGCATCGGGGACAACGCCATGTCCCATCTGGAGGAACTCACCGGGAAGCAGATCAAACACCTGGCGGACACCTACGGCGACAAGTTCGTCACCGACTTCGCCTCCACGGTGGGCGGCGGCGCGATGAACAAGGTCGTCGGCTTGGACATCTTCCTCACCATCTGGAACCCCAGGGTGCGTGACACACTCATCAAGAAGAACATGGGCGGGTCGGCGCGAAGCCTGCCCTCGATGAAGGGCATGATCCTGGAGGAGGTCCAGGCGCTACTGCCGCAGAAGGGCTTCGTCCTGAAGGCCTCCGACAGCGTCCAGGAGGTCTGGGCGCACGCGGACGGCTCCATCATCCGCATCGCGCCCAACGGGACGGCCGGTCGTCCCCGGCCCCACCTCAAGAAGGAGGTCTCGCACACGCCCGGCGAGTATGCGCCTGCGGACATCGCCGCCAAGGTGACGGACTCCAACGTGCTCGTCCCCCAAGGCCAGAAGGAAGCCCGTACCGGATTCACCAAGTGGTTCCGCGAGGCCATGCTGGCCAAGTCGAAGGGCCTGACCGAACGTGACCTGAACGCCAGCGAGATGGCGATGCTGGAGCAGATCTGGGCGGATGCGTCCCACGTGGACCTGGGCCCCTGACGCAGCAGTCCCTTGCCTCCCACACCCTCAACCCCGCCGGGCGCGTGGCGTCGCTGCCGACGCGCGCGCCCGGCAACCCGTGAGCCCTCCATGAAGACCCTCCTCCAGACCTTCGCACCGGCGCTCGTCGCCCTGGGAATCCTCTCGTCGTCCTCTCCGGCCAATGCCTTCAACTTCCAGTACGTGAGGGAGGTGTCCATCGACATGTGCGGTTGGGCGGACCGGCCCATCACCAGCACCTGTGTCCTGGTGGACGCGTCGGGGAGCAACGCCATCGCGTGCGGCGCGCCGTCGCAGCCGCCGCCCACGACGCACCCGACGTTCAACCTGACGGCCAGCGAGCCGTGCCCCCTGGACCCGTACAACGGCTGCCCGCGACAGCGCTGGAAGTGGAGCGACGAGCGCATGCTCAGCGGCTTCCGCTCCAATGAGATCCGCTGCCCCACGAACCCCGCGGAGTGGGGGACGGGCATCTACACGCTGCCCTTGATGACCAGCCGCAGCGGCCATGTCTTCATGCAGGTCCCGGCGTTCTTCGCCCACCAGACGGCGAAGAAGGTCCGGGCCCAGGTGAAGCTGCGCGCCTACTCGCTGCGCCCGTGGGAGCCCTGGAACCTGCCGTACCGGCCCATGACGGCCATCCTCGCGCTCCAGCAGCTCAACGCGCTCAACCAGTGGGTCGATATCGCGACCCAGGTCGTCTACGACGATCCCCTGCACACCACGACGTATTACGTGTACGAGGCCGAGGCCATGGTCCTGCCCTTCTCGATGGTGCGGCTGGAGCTGCGCGCCGGCTCCGTTCCGGCGCCCGTGTCGACGAATGACTTCGAGTACTACAAGAACTACCACCTGGAGCTGGACATCATGGAGGGGCGCCTCATCCTCCCCGAGTGCATCGTGGACCAGAGCACCGGCACCTGCTTCTAGGGGAACGCGCATGAACGCCTCACGTCCCGTCATCACTCCGGCCCAGGCCCCCCACCTGAAGCGCGTGCGGGAGCTGGGGCCCCGGCGAATCCCCTTCTCCTCGGGTCACCAGCTCGGCTTCGACCCGGGCGGCACGCTGCTGCTCGCGAAGGGCCGGGGGGAGGCGCCGTTGCGGTGGTGGGACGTGGGGAGCCCCTCGGACGCGCCCCTTGGCACCTTCGAGGCCCCACCCTCCGCGGCCCCCGCGGTCCTCACCGGCGAAGAGCGGGTCGTCTGCGTGGGGCCGGCGAACCTGTCGCCCGCGGGGCTCTGGCGGCCGCGGCTGCTGGCCCTCTCCGCGAGGGACGGCGCACTGCTGGGCGAGGAACACGTGCAGCATGCGGTGACCACGCTCGCCAGGTCCCGGGGCGGTGAGCACCTGCTGGTGGTGCCAGACGGAGGAGCGCCGTTCATCTGGGACGTGAAGTCCTGGCGGCTGGCATGCGAGCTGGGAGGCCTGGACATCGATGTCTCCGTGACGGCGTGCGCGCTCTCTCCGGAGGGTCGCTTCGCGGCGGTGACCGCGATTCCCCATGACGGGCAGCAGGGCAATCTCTGGCTCTGGGAGACGACCCCGGGGGCCAGGCCCTGGCGTCTGTCCATCGATGCGTCCCCGGCCTGGAGCGTCGCCTTCCACCCCACGGAGCCGCTGCTCGCCGTGGGCGGGCTCACGGAAGACGTGGTCGTGGTGCACGTGGGCGAGCGCCGCATCGTGCGAACGCTGTCGGGGTTCCGCGGCTATGCCTGCAACCTGGACTTCAACCCGGAGGGAACGTTGCTCGCGGCCTCGCATGACGGCCGTGGCTTCAGCGTCCACCGCTTCGACACGGGCGCGGAGCTGTTCCGCACGGGCGACGACAACGACATCCAGACGAGCGACGTCCTCTTCTCGCCCGACGGGCGCCTCCTGGCCTGGGGACAGGGAGACGGCACCGTCGGGCTGTGGGGCGTGGACTCGCGCTGAGTCGGGCTGGAATATTAGATTTGACTAATATGAGCACGAACTGTAATGACTCCGTGAAAGCGGGAGGTACACACATGCTTCACGAAGTCATTGGCGCCCAGTTCCGTGCATGCGTCGAGCGCGAGCACGAAGGCAAGCCGGCCCACGTGGTCATCGCCCACCGCGTCTACACCACCGGCATCGAGGACCTGTGGGACGCGGTCACCAACGCCGAGCGCATCCCGCGCTGGTTCCTGCCCATCGAAGGGCAGCTGCACAAGGGCGGCCGCTATCAGCTCAAGGGGAACGCGGGAGGAACCATCACCCGGTGTGACAAGCCCACGGCGTTTGATGTCACCTGGGAGTTCAACGGCGGCATGAGCTGGGTGACCGTCCGCCTGGCCCCGGAGGGCAAGGGCACGCGGCTGACGCTTGAACACATCGTGCACGCCGCCGACGTCGAACAGTTCTGGAGCCAGTTCGGTCCTGGCGCCACGGGCGTGGGCTGGGACCTGGGCTTCTACGGACTGGGCCTCCACGCCGAGGGTGGCCAGGACCTGGCGCCGGAAGCCAATGCCGCCTGGGCTGCATCCGACGAGGCCAAGGCCTTCATGCGCGTGAGCGCCCAGGCCTGGGCCGATGCCCACGTAGCGGCCGGAGAGGCGCCGGACGTGGCCCGAGGGATGGCCGACCGCACGGCCGCGTTCTATACAGGAGGCTGATGCACGCCTTCGACGTCCTCGGAGATCCGGTCCGCCGCCGCATCCTGGAGCTGCTCGCGGAAGGCGAGCACGCCTCGGGTGAGGTCGTGGCCGTGGTCCAGCGCGAGTTCGGCATCACCCAGTCGGCCGTCTCGCAGCACCTGAAGGTCCTGCGGGACAACGGCTTCGCGACGGTGCGGGTGGATGGCGCCCGGCGCCTCTATGCCGTGGACGCCGCACCCCTGGCGGAGGTGGATGCCTGGCTGAACCGCTTCCGTGCGTTCTGGACGCCACGGCTGGATGCCCTGGCCACCGAGGTCGCGCGGGGCAAGAAGAAGCGGGGCGACTGAAAGCCGCTTTAGCTCTAAAACGTGACATCCTGGACATGGCGGTTCCCCCTTCCGCCACTCCCCAGGAGATGTGACGTGCATTCATCCCGATACCGGCCCCACGGCCTGCTCTGGCTCCTTGCGCTGGGTTGCCTCACGGCCTGCGCTGACGAAACCCCGGCGCCCACTGAAACAGGCGAGCTGACCCGGGCCGTCGACAGCGAGGTCAGCATCTTCGGCGCGGGCACTCTTCCCGGGTGGTTGGCGAGGGCCGCACCCTCCCCTACTCCGGCAGCACGTTCACGGACACGTTCGCCGCGGAATACACGCACCACATCTACCGCATCGTGAGGTGAGTCCCCGGGCGGGGGCCGGAGTGGCCCCCGCCTGGGAGGGTCGTGCGAGGTGCGGAGACCTTGCACGACCCCAGCGACGCTCAGGGCTGGACGACGTTGATGCGGGAGAAGCCGAAGCCCGCGATCTTCCAGACGCCGCCATCCAGGCCGCGCACGTGCGGAAGCCCCTGGAACACGGTGATGTCATAGGCGCGGGCGCCGCCGGGGTGCTCGGCCCAGGTGCTGCCGCCCGTGGAAGACCAGACGCCGTCATTGGCCCCGATGCCCCACAGCTTGCCGGAGGTGCCGTCCACCGCCAGCCGCTTGAGCGTCGTGGTGGCGGGCAGCTGCACGAAGGAGGAGCCGTTGTACTTCCAGACGCGGTCATCCATACCGATGATGTAGGGGATGCCCTGGGCGACCGCGATGTCCTTGCCCGTCGAGGCGGTCGGGAGGTGGGCGCTCCACAGGAGGGTGGCGGGGTTGAAGGAGTAGACCTTGTCGTCCAGGCCAATGACCCACGCCTTGCCGGTGGACTCATCCACCGTGAGGCGCTTGGCCGTCTGCGCCGTCTGGACCCACCCGGAGCTGGTGCCCCGGTAGACGAAGTCGTTCATCCCAATCACATACGGAACCGCGGCGGAGACGGCGATGGCCTTCGCGGAGCCGCCCGGGTTCACATCCAGGTAGACGCCGGTGTGGAAGGTGCCGTTCAAGCGGTCCTGGGTGGTGCGGACCGCGTTCGTGTTGCCCACGGCCCACAGCTGGCCGTTGGGGGCCAGCGCGAAGTCGTTGAGCACGGCGTGGTTCAGCACCACCGGCAGGCTCGCGGAGGGCCAGAGGAGCGAGTTGACGTGATTGGGTGCCGCTCCGCTGGGAATGCCCACGCCGTTCATCACGGACCAGGGCGCGAGCTGCTCCATCCCGTACCAGCCCGTCAACACCGCCTGGTCAATGGCGAAGGCACCGTCGAGCGGCAATGGGCGCAGCGGGCCTCCGCACTGGGGGGACCACAGCGTCGCCGACGCGTCCGAGGCGATCGCTCCGATGTGGAGGTGCGGCTTCGAGGAGCTGCCCGAGTTGCCCAGCAGGCCCAGGTAGTCGCCCACGTTGACCTGCGCGCCAATGGACAACAGAGCAGGGTTGAGCGTGCCGGCCTGCATGTGGGCATACCCGACTTCATACGTGCCGTTGTCGACGAGGAAGCTGTTGCCGCCTCCGTGCGATGCCGGGTTGACCGAACCCACCGGGAAGTTGGTCGGGTCGGTGTTGACGAAGGCCGACACCGTGCCCGCGGAGACGGCGAAAATGGGCTTGCCCCACTGCCGGTAGTGCTCGTTCTGCGAACCGTCGGTGCCCGGAAGCAGGTCGGACCAGCCGGAGCCCGTCCAACCATAGACGCCCACGTCATGGGCGAAGAGCTGGCAGCCCTGGACGCTCGCGCCGTGCACCGCGCCCATGCCCTGCCAGTACTCGTGGGGGCGCAGGTCACCCACCCGGCCCCAGAAGCGGTTGCTGCCCGACGGAGTGGGCGCCTGGTAGGCGGCGAGCGAGAACGTCTCGATCACCGGGGTCGGGTAGCCCGTGAAGTAGAGCCAGACGCGGATGGTGGCCGGCGCGGGGTTGGGCAGGATGATGTTCTGGGCGGTGCTGAACGACCAGTTGCGGATCGCGTTCGCGGGCACGGCGACGCTGGTGGACATGGCCGACAACAGCGTCGTGCCAGGGAAATCAATCAGCACCTGGGTCAACGTCACGGACGTCGCCTGGTTGTTGCGCAATGCCAGCGCGAGCGACAGTTGGTGGCTGGGACCCGGCCCGGTCGAGGACGGGGATGCCATGGTGTGGTAGCGGATGGCGCCCCCCTCCATGGGCTCGTAATAGGTGGTGACGTTCGGCGCCTGGGCGAGCGCGAGCGGACCCCACAGGAGACAGGGCAACAACAGCAGCAGCGTGCGAAGCTTCATCATGGCGTCTGGAGTCCTTGGGGTTGGCAGCAGGCCATCCCCAGAGCAACGCGGGTGCCAATCCCCGCGAGGAACTCCTTCCCCCAGAGGCGACCTCCAGGACGGCAAGCATTGCCGTGTTCCGGGCCGGAAGTGCCGGCAAGGTCGGCCACCACCGGCCGCGTTTGCCGGGCGGCGCGGAGATCCGTGATGCCTGACGCACGACTCCGGATTTCTGAGTGGGCCTCTTGTGCAAACCTTCGAGAAGACAGTGGGATGAGAATGGCCCGGCGGCTGCATTGGCGCAGGGGCTCATTCTCAGGAGGATGCAGATGCGACACGCACTTTCGTTGATGGCGCTCACCACGATGCTGGTGGCCTGTGGGGAGGTCGCGGTCTCCCTCACCACGGACGCCACGGAGTATCAGCCCGGCGACACCGTACAGCTCGTGCTCCAGAACGAGGGCACTCGCAAGGTGGGCTACAACCTCTGCACCGTCCGGATGGAGCGCCAGGAGGACAGCGGGTGGGTCTATACGCCGCACCTGGGCGAGAACGAGGCCTGCCAGCTCATGCAGCACACGCTGAAAGGCGGCGCACAGGCCCAGGGCACGCTGCTGCTGCCCGCGGCGTTGCCGACCGGCGAGTACCGCATCGTGCACGATGTGGACACGTTGCGGACCGACTCCCAGGGGCAGACCGACCGGGAGCCGGTGACCAGCAATACCTTCCACGTCGGCGAGGAAGGGACACCGTAGGGCTGGCGGCGCTCGATGGGGCGGTGGTGCTCAGGGACTCCAGCGCGCCCGGCGCACCAGCCATGAGCTGCCGCCGCGCCCATCGCGCACCACGGCCCAGAACGTCACCTCCTGCGCCGCCGCGCCTTCGGCCGGCTCCCACTCCGTGCGGTGTCGTCCCTGCTGGCCACCGAAGTCCGCGCCGCCCGTCTCCTGCGGACTGAACTCCCCCAGCGTGGCGTGCCAGGAGATCTCCCACGCCTCCTTGAGCGTGACGGCCTGCAGTCGCAGGCCCGGCACCACGTACGTCTCCTCGCGTGCCGACACGTCCTCGGACGTCACCACGAAGGGACCGGGGCCGCTCAGCGCCAGCGGCTCGCCGTCCGGCCAGGCCACGTCGTCCACGAGCAGGCCCGGCAGCACCGGCTGCTCGTTGGCCTTCATGCCCTCCACCACCGGGCACCAGAAGACCATCAGCTTCTGCGCGTACACCTCTTCATCGCCCGCCACCGCCCGCAGGACGAGCGGCATGCGGATGCCTCCCAGCCCCTGGTAGGGGTCCTCCTCCTGCACGCGCTCCAGCAGCAGCCGGTCCTCCCCCACCCTGGCCGCGCCGGGACGGATGGGGAGCGTCAGCTCACCCTCGCCCGTGGTGCCCTCCGCGAGCAGCGCGCGGTCCGCCTCGTTCGCGCACGTGCGGTCCTCCGGATCCGCGCACGCCCACAGCGTGTACTGGATGGAGCGCCCCTCGCCCGCGGGGTCCACCAGCAGCGCGCGGTACGTCACCTCCGCCGCGAGCGCGTCCAGGGCCTCCGGCGTGCGCTCGCAGGTGGAGGCCATCAGCTCCGGCTGCTCCGTGGAGACGCCGAGCACCCGGAAGTCGTGCACGCGCGAGGGCTGATCTTCGGGATCGACGCAGGCGAGGGCCGTCATCGCCAGCAGGACCAGGCCTCCGGTGTTGATCAGGGCCTTCATGTCAGAAGCTTCCTTTCACGCCCACCACGGGAAGGATGGGGATGCCGGGCACCTCGTACTCCTGGCGCAGCCGGTAGTCGTTGAAGACGAACTCGACGTTCTCCGCGTTGTAGAGGTTCTGCACGTCGATGTACGCCCCCAGCGTCCAGCTCTGGAATTGCCAGCTCTTGTCCAGCCGCACGTCCAGTTGGTGGAAGCCGGCCGTGCGCGCCGAGGCATACGGGCCATACGTGCCGTTGAAGCGGTTGCGGTCCGCCTGGTACAGGTCGAACGTGTGGTTGAGCGGCGTCGTCGGACGGCCGGTGGTGTAGCGGAAGCGCCCGCCCAGCTCCCAGCCGTTGCCCAGCACGTAGCTGCTCACCAACGTGAGGATGTGCGTCTGGTCGAAGGGACTGAGGCCGTACGTCTCATCTCCGTCGCCACCGAAGCCCCCGCCGAAGCCACCGCCGCCGTCGGGCTTGGGGCCCGCGCGCCCGTCGAGCGAGCGGCTGAAGGTGTACGACAGCCAGCCGGACCACTTGTCAGACGCGGACGCGCGGTCCTTCTTCACCATCACCTCCAGGCCCAGGGCGCGGCCGATGCCCTCGTTGGAGTACGGCAGTTGGACCACGCCCCCACCCGAGCGCGTGACGATCTGCCCGGGCGCCGCGATGTTGTTGAAGCGGCGGTTGAAGAAGCCCGTCACGTCCACGTTGAGCACGTCCGTCAGGCGGTGATCCACGCCGAGGCTGCTCTGGAACGCACGCTGGTAGACGAGGTCCGGGTTGCCGTACGGCAGGTCGATGAAGCGGAACGTCTCCGGCGGCTGGCTGTAGAGGCCGAGCGAGCCCTTGAGGTTGGTGCGCTCGGTGGCCGCGAAGCGCACCCACAGCCGTGGATCCAACGCCAGATTCCGGGTGTTGCCCGCGCTCTGGAGGTTGCCGCGCACGCCGGGGGTGAAGGTGAACTTCCCCACCTTCAGGTCCGCCTCCACGAAGAGCGCGCCGTCGAAGGCGCCCAGGCCGATCTTCTCCACCAGCAGCTCGCCCACGGACTCGGCGCCGGGGAAGGCCACGTACTCGAAGTTCTCCGGCGCGGGGAACTGCACGTCGTACGACTGGTGTTCGTACACGAGGTCCAGGCCGGTGCGCACGGTGAGCGCGGAGGACAGCTCCAGGCCCAGCACCTCGCGCGCGCCCACCGTGTAGCCCACGCCGTCCTGCTTCGCGGCGCCGAACTCGAAGCTGTTCGCGTCGTAGCCCAGGTACGGCGTGAAGACGGAGGTGAGCGCGCCCTTGCGGTACGTCCAGTCACCCTTGATGCGGTGGAAGAGGGTCTGCGTGTCGATTGACAGGTCCCGTTCCGTCTTCGGGCCCGAGGACACCACCCGGAGCTGGTCGTCACTGCCGAAGGCCATGACGTAGCCGGTGCTGCGCGCGCCGCCCGCCTGGGCCTGGGCCTCCTCTTCCGAGCGGGCGCCCCGCTTCGCGCCGAAGTCCACGCGCAACTGGTAGTCCCAGTAGCGAGGAACGACAGACAGCGTGCTGCCCTCGCTCTTGGGGAGGAAGACGGGCAGCAGCGTGTCGATGTACGAGCGCCGCGCGGCGGCGGCCACGCTGATGCCGTCCGTCACGGGCGCCTCCAGGAAGAAGCCCGCGTCCAGCACGTCCACCTTCACCGAGCCGTGGAACGTGTCGGCGGCGCCCTTGCGCGTGCCGACCTCCACGATGCCGCCCACCGCGCGGCCGTACTGGCTGCCGTAGCCACCCGGATAGAAGTCGAGCTGGTCGATGAACTCCGCGTTCACCACCGAGGGGCCGCCGAGCAGGTGGAAGAGGATGGGGATGCCGACCCCGTCCATCATCGTCGCCGTCTGGCCGGGGTTGGAGCCGCGCACCAGCAGCTCGCCGGAGATGAAGGGCGCACGCGCCACGCCCGGCAGGGTCTGGATGACGCGGATGGGGTCTCCGAAGGTGCCCGGCGTCCGCTGCGCCTCCTCGCGCGTGATGGTCCGGCGCACGACCTCCTTCTTCGGCCGCTCGGAGCGCACCACCGTCTCCAGCGCACCGGCGGCGGGGGCGAGGAAGAAGTTCACCTCCGTCGTCACGTTCTCCTGGAGCTGCTCCTTCGTCTGGTAGAGCTGGAAGCCGGACGCCACCACGCGCACCGCGCACTCGCCGGGGGGCACTTCAAGCGTGAAGCGGCCGTCCGCGTCGGAGATGGCCTCGGGCGCCTCCGGATCGTCACCGCAGCGCACGGTGGCACCGGCCACCCGTGAGCGGCTGCCGCGTGAGATGAGCTGGCCGGTGAGCGTGGCCTTGGGCGCCGCCTGGACCTGTTCCTGTCCGGGGCCCTCCGTGGGCGGAGCGTCGAGGGTGAAGTGGTAGACGTACTCCACCTGCACCGGCGCGGGCACCCCATCCACCTCCGCGGGCGAGAAGCGGAACTGGCGCACCGCCGCGAGGGCGGCCTCGTCGAAGCCATGGCCCGCCGGCTCCGTGGGCAGCACGTCCGACACGGTGCCGTCCGCGGCGATGGTGATGATGAGGCGCACGGAGGCGGTGAGCCCCTCCGCGAGCGCTTCAGGCGGATATGGGGCCGCCACCTGCTGCACCAGCTCCGGAGGCTTCGTCATCACGGGCTGGGCCTGCGCGGGCGGAGCGCCCTCGGGCGGCGACGGTGGCGCGGCTTGTGTGGGCGGCGCGCCGGACTGCGGGGCCTGCGCGAGCACCGGGGTCGCCAGCAGGAGCGAGGCCGCGGCGAGCGCGCTTCGGGCTTTCAGGTTCGGGGACATGGCGGGCGCGAGCATACGGGATGCGGCGTCGGGTGAGTGACACCGTCGCCCTATCTTGAAGTCCCGACACAGGGACGTGACTCAGAGGAGCTTCTGCCCCAGCATGTCGAAGGCCTCGAAGGGGATCGCGGCAGCATGGCTGCCCGGGTACTCGGCGGCGAGCAGGGTCCAGATCATCGTGTCCCGGAGGCTGCCGTCGGGCGCGACGAGCCGCTGGCGCAGGGTGCCTTCGTGGGTGAAACCCAGCCTGCGGGCGACGCTGGCACTCCGGGCATTGCGCGGGTCGCAATGGATCTCGACCCTGCGCACCCCTTCCACTTCGAAGGCGACGCGGGTGAGCGCCCCCGCGACCTCGGTCGCGAGGCCACGGCCCGTGTGCCCGGCCGCGATCCAATAGCCAATCTCAAGTCCTCCCTCGCCCACGCGAGGATGAAGGCCGGTCCCCCCAAGGACCTCGCTGTTGTCGCGAGAGAACACGGCGTAGGCGAAGTCCTGCCCGAGATCGAAAAGGCCGCGCATGCGGCGCAGCTGCATGGCCTGCTGCATCACGCTCATCGGGTAGCGCTTCGCCCATTCCATCCAGGGGAGCAGGTGCTCAAGGCTGGATTCGATGGCGCGGAGAGCCTGAGCGGCGTCCGCGGGTGACCAGCAGCGCAAAAGGGCGTGCTCGGTCTGGACGGTGTACGCGGGACGGGAGGAGGTCGTGGTCATGGCAGGATTGAAGACAGCCGATGGCGCGACTCCGTGCCGACACCGGGGCACCCGGGGCGCGCAGGCCAATTGAGTTGGCCTGCGAGCCTACTGCATCGGGCTCGCGGAGACGCGAGCCCGTGGGTGTCCGCGGAGGTGGGTCAGCGTCCGCTCAGTCCTTCGTGCAGACGACGTCGTCGACCTGGAGGTGGTCGCGGTCGGCCTCGCTGCGGCTCGGATAGAGGAACAGGCGCCAGTCGCGCACATTGCCGGTGAAGCGGAAGAACACCGGCTGCCACGCGTCGCTGTCGACAGCGAGGAAGTCGGTCTGCACGCTCCAGCCGCCGCTCGAATAGCTGCGATGGCGGATGCTGCCGTGGCCTCGCACCCGGTACGAGCAGGAGTAGCTTCCGCTCGGGACGTTGAACTTCTCCAGGGAGAAGCGCTCGGCCACCTGAATCGGGACCACGAACTGCAGCGCCAGCGAGCCACCGTGCACCGCGGTCGAGTACGGCACGAGGCGCGAGGGCTTGATCTCCGTGCCCGGGTCGGAGATGCCGTTGTCCATGCCGTACCAGTAGTCAGGGAGGTAGTGGTTCCCGTAGTAGGGGATGGAGTAGGTGTTCCAGGATTCAAACCCACCATTGCGGATGATGTTCGCGGGGTGAGCGGCGGCGACGCAGCGCCGGGTTGCCGGGTCGCATGCGGGCAGCGCACCGACACAATCGTAGGTGGTGAAGCAGGCGCCTTCGGCCAGCTCGCACACGCCGGTCGTGGGGTTGCAGCTCGTCGCCGCGTGGCTGCAGGTGACGCCGGCGCAGGGGTCGCCCGCCACGCACAGATGCGTGGCCTGTTCGCAGACCGGCGTCGCCGGGGTGCCCGCGCAATCCGCGTGACGGGTGCAGCGATCATCGGCGACCACACAGGTGTGGGTCGCATCACAGGACTGCCACTCGTTGCAGTCCGTGGCGTCCTGGCAGCGACCGGAGAGCGGCTCGCAGGTCGCGGTGGCATTCACGCAACGTTCCCAGACCTCGCAACTGACCGCATCACACGACTCGTCGGCGCGCACGCAGCGCACGTCGTCGATGAACAGGTGCTCCCCGCTGGTGTTCCGGACGCTGAAGATGAGCTCGAAGGTGTCGAAGACGTCAGCGGCGAGGTTGAAGTTGTACGACAGCGCCTTCCACTCCTTGCTGTTGACCGTGGTGTAGGCCGAGTAGGAGGAGTAGTCGTCGTCGAAGAAGGCGTTTCGCACGTCACCGTTGCCCCGTGCCTGGTAGGTGCAGGAGTAGCGGCCGGCGCGCATCGACTTCGCGAGGGTGCTGAAGCGCTTGTGCGCAGTCACGGCATTGATCAGCTGGGCCGCGTTCTTGCCTTCGAAGGCATTCGTCGTCGCCCGCCGGACCCCGTCGCTGGTGATGTTCGACGTGCTGCCGTACCACATCGCCGGAAGCTCACCGGACCAGGCCTCGAAGCCCCAGTTGTCGATGACGTTTCCCACAGGAGGCTCGCCCGCGTCCGGCGTCTCGCTACCTGCATCCGGCGTCTCACTGCCCGCGTCCGCCGTCCCACCGCCCGCGTCCGGCGTCTCGGAGCCTGCATCCGGCGTCTCGCTACCTGCGTCCGGCGTCTCGGTGCCCGCGTCCGGCGTCTCGGTGCCCGCGTCCGGCGTCTCGCTCCCTGCGTCCGGCGTCACGACACCTGCATCCGGCGTCCTGCCGGCATCAGGTGTCACCTCTGGATCCGAATCACCGCAGGCAACCACCAAGAGCAGCGAAGCCAGACACACTCGAACCAACGTCACAGCGAGCCTCCATTTTCCAGGAAATATCCACTCCTACCACACTTCCCCCCAGTGGAGAGCGACACCGAAGCCACAAGAGGCAAGCTCCACAGCGGATTCACGGTCCGGATGAATCCACCGTGACAGGTGGTGTTGATGACGGGGCGGGGCCGTCCTCGGCAGGGACCGGGACGCCCCCCTTGATGCGAGGAGTGGAGGGGCGACTTCGAAGCCCCTCCTCCCCTCTCCTGCGTTTCAGCTACGGAGCGGTGACGAACACGAGGCGCGGGTCATCGGTGAGCGCGACGAACCGCTTGCCGTCACCCGAGACCTTGAGCTGCCGGTCCAGGATGTTCCGGGCGTAGCCGGCCATGTCGTAGGAGCCCAGGGCCCAGCCCGCGTTGTCATAGACCCACACGTCCTTGTCTCCGTACCAGACGCTCGCCGCGCCATAGAACCGGTTGTCCGACCCCACCTCGACGGCGTTGGGATAGGCGTCGGCGGGCAGCTGGGTGAGCACCTTCAGGGTCTTGCCGTCGTAGACGGCGAACGAGTACGGCGAACCCGAAGCCGCGTACACCCGGCTCCCGTCGTGGTTGACGGCCACGTCCCGCCCGTTGCTGCCCACGCCGAAGGGCCCGGAGCCACGCGAGGTGAGGGCGACAGCTCCGGTGCTGCGCGTGTACCGCAGCTCATGGCAAGACAGCGTGTAGGGGCTGATGCCGCTGTTGATGCCGCAGAACAAGGACCCATCCTGGCTGGCACTGAGCGCCGCCATCCCGGAAGGCATCTTGCCCGTCACGAGGGTGACCACCGCTCCCGTGGTGGGTTCGAGGATCTGGCCGTCATTGGTCAGCACGAGCCCGTGCCCGTCGGGCCGCGCGTATGTGATCCAGCTCAGGAGGCCCGAGCTCAACGTCCACGCCGTGCCCGCGGTGAACGTGCCCAGGTCCACCGGGACGATGCGCAGGGTGGTGGCGTCCAGCACGTACAGCGTGGAGCCATCGCTGCTGACTGTCATTGCGCCCAGGCTGCTGCCCAGGCCCGTGAGGGTGGTGACCAGTTTCGCCGTGTAGAGGTTGTACACAGACAGGCTGCCCGCGCCGTCATGGACGTACGCATAGGGACGGACGGGGTCCGTCTCGACGACCTTGAAGGCGATGGGGAGCGTGTCCTGACTGTTGATCACGGTGGAGCCCACCCACAGCCCGACCTTGATGACTTCGCTGACCTGATCCGGGCTGGCGCCATCGGCGATGGACACCTCCGCGAGGTGGAGGGCGTTGTCCGCCAGGCCCGCGGGATTGGCGGTCAGGGTCAGCTCGCCGCCGCTGGCGCCGCCCGCCGTGACGGACAGCCAGCCTTGAGAGGAGCGGGCCACCCAGGTGCCGGTCGTCTGGCCCAGGGTGTCCTTCACCGTCACCGTGTGGCTCAACTTCGAAACAGACGGCGTGCTGACCAGTCCCACCCCGTTGTCCGCCACCCACGGGAGGCCGTGGATGCTCAGCGAAACGGGCACGGTCCTGGACACGCTCTGCCCCTCCACCGTGGCGGTGAAGACGAGGCTCGCCGAGTGGGTCCCGATCTGCAGGCCCGTGGAGTCCACGCTGACCGAGAGCGTCGTGCCGCTCGCGGACACCGTCCCGGAGGTGCTGCTCAGCTTGAGCCACGGCGCCCCACCACCGGTGTCGAGCGCCACCGTCCAGCCATGCGCGGCGGTGCCCGTGTCGAGGCTGAGGGACAAAGAGGCCTCCGACGGGGACCCGGAGCCCGAGCCCGTGAAGGACAGGGTGCTCGGGCTCACCGCCAGGGAGGGCGCGACCACCTGCAGCACCACGGGGACCGTGGTGACTTCTCCCGTGTCGGTCTGGGTCAGGGTGATGCCACCGTCATGCGTGCCCATGGGGACGCTGGCGGGGTCGACCCCGACGCTCAGGACGGAGGGGGTCACGCCGCTGGAGGCGCCGGAGAGCTGAATCCAGCTCGGGCTCGCCGAGGCGTTCCAGTGAACGGACCTTCCCCGCAGTGAGAGCTGCGTGGCGCCCGGCGAGGGGCTGCTGCCCAGCACATGGCTGAAGGCAAGCGTCTGTGGGGCGACCTGGAGGTGGCCGCGAACCGCATAGGTGACCTCCACCGTCGAGGGGCTTCCCGGGATGTGGCGCGTGCACGGGACATCCAGGCAGGCGCTGATGACGATCTGATCCGTCACGGTGGTCCCCTCCACCTCCGCCGGCGCCCTGGGCGTGAGGTGGAGGGTGAAGGGGTTGGTGGAGGTGTCGTAGGACACCTGACTCAGGCCATGGGAGGAGGCCGCGACCTGGACATGCGGCATCGCTTCGCCAGGATCATTGATGCGGACCGTGACGGTCTCGGCCGCGGGAGTCGCACCCCTCTCTTCCGCCTCGAAGCGAACGCTTCCGGTCGAGACAGACAGGCTCGGGCTGGCCTGTCCTGCATCGGGACGTCCCCCATTCCCCCCACCACCACAAGCGCTCAGCACAACCGACACCAACATCAGGGCCAGAGCCCTGCGCTTCTCCTCCAGAATCATTGTCATACACCCCTTCTTGCGATGGACCCCCGTGATTGACGGAGAGGAGCCCGTTCATTGAAAAACCATGCAGAGAATCCGCTCACGAACGGGCCCGAGGCGCTCTGACAAGGGGACAGAATCCGCGCTGCGAGTGAGTGGTGGCGGGTGGTGACTGCTGTCCTTGAGGGGATGACTCCAGTCACCAGGGACAGGGGCCCGGTTTGCCCCGCCGCGCCTCACGCTCTGGGGACTGATGGAGGTTCGCCTCAAGGAGATCAAGCACTTGGCTTCGCGAGTGCGCCGCCCGAAGGGGTTGGCATGTCTCCTGCTGTAGGTGTTCGTCATTCAGCACCACTCAATCCCCCCGAGGAAACCCCATGGCCCTCTCGCCCGTGTCCAACCGCTCCGTTGCCTTCCGCGCCCCCTCGCAGGATGTGGCTTCCCGCCCTGAAGGCGTGTCTGGCCCCCGCGCTCAGGGGTGCTTCTCCCCCAGGCCCGGCTCGAACGTGGCGTCCCAGCTCCAGCAGGATGGCTTCAGCGCGGGCCCCCAGAAGGGCGCGGAGTTCAAGCAGTTCATGGAGGGCCTCAGCGAGGTGGTGAAGGGGCTGCAGCAGCTCACCCAGATGCTCCAGGCCAGCGGCATCGGTGAAGCGCCCTCCCTGGGCGGCGAGGACGGAGCCGAGGGCGTGTCCGGCGCGGAAGGGGCGTCCAGCGCGAGCGGCGCGTCCGGCGCGGAGGGAGCGTCCAGCGCGAGCGGCCCGTCCAGCGCGGGTGACTCGTACCAGGCCGGGCCCACCGAGGCGGCCGGCGCCTCCGGTGAGGCTCCGCAGGGCCAGGTGGGTGACTGGATCAAGCAGGCCCAGAAGCTGCTCGCCGCCGCGGGCATCCCGGCCGACAAGATGAACGCCCAGGACATCGCGAAGATCGTCGAGCACGAGTCCAGCGGCAACCCCAGCGCCATCAACCTGACGGATCAGAACGCCAAGGACGGCCACCCCTCCATCGGCCTGATGCAGACCATCCAGCCCACGTTCGATGCGTTCAAGCTCCCGGGCCACGACGACATCCGCAACCCGGTGGACAACATCGTCGCGGCCGTGCGCTACGCGGTGGACCGCTACGGCTCGGTGTCCAACACCCCGGGCATCAAGGGCCTCAACGGCGGCAGCGGCTACGTCGGCTACTAGGAGTGACGTGCCTCGGTTGTGGAGCCCGGCCACCGGGCTCCAACTCAAGGCCGCCGGCACGCGCGCAGCGAGCTTCCGCTGATGGCCGCGCACGCGCCCGAAGCGCCCCCCGGACAGTCGTCATCCGCCCGGCAGGGTTGATGGCACTGCTTGCCTCCTCCCAGGTCCACGCAGAAGCCGCAGCGGCCGCACTCCAGGGAGGACGCGCAGTAGTCGCCCAGGGTCGCGGGCGGAGGCAGGCCGTCACATGACTCGACGCACGGCCCGTCTGGAGCGCATTGGTATTGGGCGGGACAGTTCCCGGCGCAGGCCTGGGAGCAGCGCCCGCCCAGGCAGCGCGCGAACGTGGAACAGGAGAAGGAATCCGAGCAGGGCTCGGTGAGTCGGGGCCCGGGCTCGCACTGATCATCCAGCTCATTGCAACGCTGTCCGTCCGGACAGTCGCGGTCGCTGGCGCAGGAGCGAGTGCACGCGCTCCCGGTGCAGCCCCCGTCAGCCTCCTCCCGGACCTGGATGTCGAGCGGACAGCCCGTGGCCGTCAGCAGGGTCAGCGTCAGGAGGAGCCACGGAAGGAAGAAGCGCATGGGAACGGAGCGCACGCTACCCCAACGCCCAGCCCCCTTCTCCACGGCGAAACGGCGGCCGTCCGGTGCGCTCCTCCAGCATCAGGACGGGACGCACCGACCGGCCCCACCTCAAGGCGTCAAGGTGGGCTCCGTGTAATAGACGAGCAGCCGAGGCCAGCGAACCTGCGTGTTCGTGTACTCACGCGAGTGGTACAGCGAGCGGGACCCTGCGGAGTCGAGCCGCAAGGAGATCATCCGGTCCGACTCCAGCGCTTGCTGCACGGGCGCCACGAGCTTCGGGCTCCCGTTGATGCCCGCCTGGGTCGTGTACGGCACGGCGCGGGTGGGGAACTGCCAGGAGCCCAGCTCACAGCCGGAGCTGGAGGGCCGGTTGTTCCAGTTGAGGGTCGTCTCACTCCAGGTGTCGTTGGAGACCAGCCGCGTGTAGACGTTGGCGTCCATGCCGGCGGTGGCGTCGCTGCCAGGGGACGTGGTCACCAGGACGACGGAGGCCACCTGCGCGGTGGCGGGAATGGCGCCGAGGTTGAAACGCAGGAAGGTCTCCGCGTCCGCCCGGTCGACGGTCAGGCCCGTGGACGTGCCGAAGTTCGCGTTGGGGTTGCTCATCAGGACCTGTGCATCCGCCACCGGCGAGAGGGCCACCGCCTGAAGGTCCGACGTCACTTGCGGATCCCCGGGCTCGAAGTAGTTGACGATGAGCTGGGGCCGCTCGCTGGCGATGGCGTATTCGCGTGAGCGGTACACCGTCTTGTAGCCGGGGGATTTCAGCCGCAGGGAGATGCGCTGATCCGAGTCCAGGGCCTGCTGCACCGGCGCCTTCAGCTTCGGGTCGAAGTTGAGGCCGACCTGCAGCGTGTCGACGTCGTTGTACCAGAGCCACCAGGAGCCCAGGTCGCTGCCGCTCACCGGAGGCCGGTTGGCCCAGACCATGTCCGTTTCGAGCCAGGTGTCGTCGGGCACCAGGTGCGCGTAGACGCTGCCGTCACCGCCGTTGGCGTAGCCGTCATACGCCAGGGCCTTCAGCATGACCGAGGCGACGCGAGCCCCCGCCGGGATGCCGCTGAGGTTGAAGCGCAGGTACGCCTCCTCGTCCGGACTGAGGAGCAGGTCGGACGTGCCGAAGTTCGCCTGCGGCAGGCGCGACGAGACATACGTGTCCGCCTCGGGCTCCAGGACGACCTGCGTGGGCGTGGAGGCTTTGGGCGTGGGGCACGGGGGCGGCACGAAGTAGGAGACGAGCAGGTGCGGCCAGCGGACCGCGGTGTTGGTGTACTCACGCGAGTGGTACAGCGTCCGGTACCCGGGAGAATCCAGCCGCAAGGAGAGCATCCCGTCCGAGCCCAGCGCCTGCTGCACGGGCGCCACCAGCTTCGGGCTCGAGTTGACGCCCGCCTGGGTCGTGTACTGGCCACTGCGGTTCCACAACAGCCACGAGCCGAAGTCCTCACTGGAGGCGGCGGGCCGGTTGTTCCAGGTGATGCCGGTCTCGCTCCACGTGTTGTCGGAGACCAGTCGCGTGTAGACGTTGCCGTCCGCCCCATCGTAGGCGGTGCCGTCATACGACGTGGCCACCAGGGAGACGGCGACCACCTGCGCGTTGGACGGGACGCTGCCCAGGCCGAAGCGCAGGAAGGTCTCCGCCGCGGTCCGATCGACGGTCAGGCCCGGGGATGTGCCGGAGTTGGTGTTGGGACTGCCCGCCAGGACCTGCGCGTCCGCCATCGGGTAGAGGGCCACCACCTGGAGGTCCGACGTCACCTGCGGGTCCCCGGGCTCGAAGTAGTTGACGATGAGCTGGGGCCGCTCGCTGGCGACGGCGTGCTCGCGCGAGCGGTACACCGTCTTGTAGCCCGGGGACTTCAGCCGCAGGGAGATGCGCTGATCCGAGTCCAGGGCCTGCTGCACCGGTGCCTTCAGCTTCGGGCTGAAGTTGAGGCCGACCTGCAGGGGGGCGGGTCTGGTGCTGCCGTACCAGAGCCACCAGGAGCCCAGATCGCTGCCGCTCACCGGAGGCCGATTGGCCCAGGTCATGCCGGTCTCGCTCCAGGTGTCGTCGGGCACCAGGTGCGCGTAGACGCTGCCGTCGCCGCCATCGGCATAGCCGTCGTAGGCCAGCGCCTTCAGCATGACCGAGGCGATGTGGGCTCCTGCCGGGATGCCGCTGAGGTTGAAGCGCAGGTAGGCCTCACCGGAGTTCCGGTCCACAAACAGGCTCGTCGACGTGCCGTAGTTCGTCCCTGACAGGCTCGACCAGACATACGTGTCCGCTTCCGGCTCCAGGATGACCTGCTTGGGCGTCGGCGCGGTGTCGAGCGCGACGGCCCGGGTCCGCGTCGCAGGTGGCGGCGCGGCTGGCTCGGGGGGCGCTTCGCCGGCGTCACAGCCCGGGACGAGTCCCGCCATGAGGGGGACGAGGAGCAGGGACCGCAGGGACTGCTTCCAATGGGGTGCTCGATGCATGCGATTGCACTCGGGGTCACGCGCGCCGGTTGCTTCCGACGCGACGCGAGCACCCTGAGCAACCCCGGGGCCAGGACCTTCGCGGGGGTGAATCCCCTGTCACCTCCAGCGCTTGCGCGACGGAGGGGGCCGGTCCGTCGCGGACTTCACTCCGGAACGTGCCAGGACTGGCACGCGCGCGGGCGCTCCCAGCGGACGCGGGTGTCGTGGCTTGCGCGAGGGGTCGACAGTTCGAGAAGGCGTGCGCTAGCTTGCGCGCGCTCCGGCAGCGGAAGCGCGATGGGTACCCGAGCAGTCCTCCAGACCACTGTCCTCCTCGCGCTCGGGCTCTCCGCCGCCGTGATGATGGTGCATGACTTCGCCTCCTTTCCCGGGCTGCACGCGGATGAAGCGTGGGCGGGGCTCCGGGCCCTGGAGCACCTGGAGCGAGGCTTCTTCACGCTCCATGGGATGAGGTACTACGCGGGGAGCCTCTATCCCTACGCGCTCTCGCTTGTCTTCAAGGCGCGAGGCGCTTCGGTCGAGTCGCTCCGGCTCCCAGGCCTGATCCTGAACGTAGCGGGGCTGGGCATCCTCCTGCTGTTGCTGCTCCGCCAGTCGGCGCGCTCCGCGGGGCTGTTCGTGGCGCTGTGCTGCACGTCGCTGCTCCTGCTGTTGGAGGCCCGGATCGCCTGGGAGGTGATGGCCTGGAACCTCTTCGGCATGGCGTGCCTCGTCGCGGTGGCGCACGCGTTCCTGGTCCGTGGGAGCACCAGCGCACTCACCGCGTTCCTGTTCTTCGCGGTGAGCCTCGTGGGCGTGCTGAACCACTTCGTCTTCGTCTCCTGGAGCCTGGCGTTCGCGCTGGCCTCGGCGGTGCTCTGGTGGCGTGGCCGTGCGAGCGCCCCCACCTCCCGCTTCTTCGTGCTCAACGCGGTGGGCCTGGCCCCGGTGTTCATCGCCTGCGTGCTCCAGTGGCGGCTGGACGATGATTCCTTCCGGCACCACCCCACCCTCGTCCTGTCATCGCTCGTGGCGCTGCCACTGCTGGCCACCGGGCTGTGGCGGGCGCTGGTGCCCGTCCTCGAACGCCACACACCCTCCCTTCAGGCGTGGTGCTCCGCCCGCTTGGAGGGCTCGCGCGTACGCAAGCCCCATGTCTGGCTCATGGTGGTGCTGGTGCCGTTCCTGATCATGCACGCCATCGGGCTCCTGGGCGTGCTCGGCAACGACGTGCTCTACCGTCGGCTGTTTGGCTATGTGCCGCCGCTGGCGCTCCGCATCGCGGGGCTGCTCTTCGTGGGCGTGTTGATCGTCGCCGTCGTGGTCGCGTGCCTTCGCACGGTCAGGGCCTTCCGTCAGGATGCCACCGACCCCCACGGCGCGTTCTGGGCCCTCGTGCTGCCCCTCTACGCGGCCTGCTTCCCGCTCTTCACCAGCCGGGAGTCTCCGCGCCATTACCTGCTGCTGACCCTGGCGCTCTTCTACGCGGGAGCCGTGCTCATCCCGAGCCACCTCCCGCGGATCCGGACGCGGCTGCTCGCCGTCTCCCTCGTCTTCGCGGCGGCCACCCAGGCGGTGGCCTGGTGGAACCTGGGCTCGCCGCCACGTCCTCCCCTGGACTTCAGGATTGGCTGGCGGAAGGAGACCTCCAAGCACCTGCAGGACATCGCCCCCGTCTATGCGCTGCTGAAGCGCGAGGGCATCTGCCACTACGAGGGCGACTTCTTCATCCAGCAGCCGCTCGAGTTCCTCCGGCAGGCAGAAGGCTGGAGCTGTGCGAATCCTGCCCCGGCCACCCTCGAGTACTGCCCGACCTGCGCGGCGACCTTCTTCTTTTCGGTCCGGCGCTGAGAGGACGTCACGGTCGCGTCTACCGCCGGGGCTGTATCGACCGGCCGCACACTCATGCGGCCCTGACTCGGTGCTTGCGGCTCAGCTTCCCGCGGGCAACCCGGCGCCAGCCTCCGCCACCAGGCCGGGCGCGGGCACTGCGCCGAAGAAGCGCGCGAGTTCGGCCTGGGCCTCGCGGGCTTGCGCGGCGCTGATGCGCCCCTCGCGCTCCAGCCTCACGAGGATGACTCCGGCTCGGGTGCGCAGGGCTTCGGGACGCTGGGCCGGCAGCCAGCGGCGCGGGGCGGGCAGCATGGCCGCGAGCATCGCGCCCTGCGCCACGCTGAGCGCCCGGGCCGAAGTGCCGAAGTGTTCGCGCGCCGCCGCCTCGATGCCGTAGACACCCTCGCCCCACTCCACGACGTTCACGTACAGCGCGAGGATGCGCTGCTTGGACAGGTGCTCCTCCAGCCGGCGCGCGAGCAACAGCTCCTTGCCCTTGCGCAGCAGGCTGCGGTCCGTGGAGAGGTAGAGGTTCTTCGCCAGTTGCTGCGTGAGGGTGGAGGCACCGCGCCCCAGGCGCGCCTCGCGCACTGACTGCTCCAGGGCATTCTCCACCTCGGTCCAGTCCACGCCCTCGTGACGGTAGAAGCGCGCGTCTTCGGAGACCAGCACGGCGTCCGTCACGTGAGGGGCCACCGCGCCCAGGGAGACCCAGGCCTGGCGCACGCGGGGCTTCCTGCCCGCCTCGCGCGCCTCCTCGGCTCGCTGCGCCATGAGCGCGGTGATGGGAGGGTTCTGCGTCCGCAGCGTGCTCACGTCAGGCAGCCGCACGTACTCCACGCTGAGCCAGAGGACGAGCATCAGCCACCCACCGAGCGCCCAGCGCCCCCAGCCCGGGCTGGAGCGCTTGCCCACGACGCGCCGGGCGCCAGAGGTCAGCTGCTTCGTCTTCTGCGTCCGGACGGAGGAGGCTCGCGCAGGGGGCGGTCGGGAGGCCATCGGTGTGCCTACATGTGCCCCGATATGCCACCTCTGTCCAGAAGACGGCCGGAGCGCACCCAGCGGCCTGGGGGTGCGGATGTCATCGGGCACTACCTGTCGCGTCTCACCTCATCTCTCCCAACGACAGATGCGGATGGGCGTCCCAGCCATGGATTTACGTGTCTGGCTCACCCGATGGGTTGTGATTGGCCACGAACCGCCTGGTGCGCAGGGCTGCCAGGAAGACGTCGCGAGGGCCGGGCTTTTCGCACCCAGGTCGAAACCCACCAAACTGTCCTTCGTGACCCCGCACTACACGACCCAAGCCAATGGATTCTCACAAAATGGGCATCGGCCTCTGGTTTGCGTTGTTTCAGTCATGTTACAAAAGTGACACGACAGAGTAACAAAACGGCCCCTGTCTCCTCAGCCGCACTCCATCCGCCTTCCGGTGGATAGCGGCTGCTTCCTTGCTTGCTTCCCCTGAGTCCTCCATGACGCCCGCTCGTGCTGTCCTCCGCTTCTCGAAGCGTCGCTACCCCCTTGCCCGGATGGCCACGCTGCTCGTGTCCCTCGGGGTGTCCGCGGCGAGCCTGCCGGCCTGGGCGCAGGCCCCCGCTCCCAAGAGCGCTCCGGCTGCTTCCGCGGCCAGGAGCGCGCCGGGTTCCTCCACGAAGGTGCGCATGGCCATGACGGCCGCGTTCGTGTCGGAGAGCGGCATGCCGGTCTACGGCCGCATCGCCACGTACCTCAGCAAGAAGCTGGGCTCGGAGGTCAGCTTCATCACCGGGCAGTCCTACGGTGAGGTGGACAAGATGCTCGATGCGGGAGCCGTGGAGGTCGCCTTCGTCTGCGGGCTGCCCTACGTCCTCAAGCACGACGCGAACAAGGGGGCCGTGCACCTCCTCGCCGCGCCGGTGATGAAGGCCGCGCGCTACGGCAACAAGCCCAAGTATTTCTCGGACCTCGTCGTCGGCAAGGACAGCAAGTTCAAGAAGCTGGAGGACCTGCGCGGCGCGACCTTCGTCTTCAACGAGGAGGCCTCGAACTCAGGCTACAACCTGCCCCGCTACAAGATGTTGAAGCTGGGCCTGACCCAGGGCTTCTTCGGCAAGGTCATCCGCTCGGGCTCGCATGAGGAGTCCATCCGCCTGGTGGCCACCGGCAAGGCGGATGCGAGCTACGTGGACAGCCTGGTCCTCGACTTCGACCGGGAGACCGGCAACGGCTGGGCCAGCGAGGTGAAGGTCATCGACTCGCTCGGGCCCGCGGGCATTCCCCCGGTGGTCGTCTCGGGCAAGGTGCCTGCGGAGGTCCGCCAGCGCATCAAGCAGGCCCTCCTCACGATGAACAAGGACCCGGATGGGCGCCGCATCCTCGATGACGCGCTCGTCGACCGCTTCGCCGAGGTGGACGACAGCAACTACAACGACATCCGTCAGCAGTACCAGGCAGCCGTGAAGGCGGGCTTCACCACCATCAAGTGACGGGCATTCCGCGCCCTCACCCGCCCCCCTTCAAACGGAGCGACGCATGAGTTCACGATGCGAATTGAAGCACCTTGGGGCCTGGGCCCGCTGGCTGCTGCTGGGCGCCCTGACGTGCACCGGGGCGGCGCTGGCGGACCCGGGCGTGAGCGCGACGGAGGTGGTGCTCGGTCAGCCTGCGGCGTTCAGCGGCCCGTCCGCGGGGCTCGGGGTGGAGATGTGGCGTGGGGCCTCGGCGGCCTTCGCGGAGGCCAACGACGCAGGCGGCGTCCACGGCCGGAAGGTCCGCATCGTCGCCGCAGATGACGCGTTCAACCCGGAGCAGGCGGCCCCGGCCGCCCTGCGGCTGCTCAAGGAACAGCAGGTCTTCGCGCTCTTTGGTGGGGTGGGGGATGCCACGCTGATGAAGGTCCTCCCCGTGCTGCTGCGCGCCTCGCAGCGGGAGCAGGCCCTCTACTTCGCCCCGGCATCGGGCGCTCAGCCCCAGCGCGAGCCGCCCTGGGAGCCGGCCGTGTTCAACGTCCGGGCCTCCTACCGCCAGGAGATCCGCGCCATCGTGGATGCCTTCATCGCCCTGGGCCGCCGCCGCATCGGACTGTTCGTCCAGAACGACGCGTTCGGCGCCATTGGCCGGGACGCCATCCTCCGCGCCCTCCAGGACTACGGCATCAAGCCGGTGGCGGATGCCACCTACCGCAAGGGGCAGGAGTACGCCACCAGCACCCGGCCACAGCTCGACGTGCTGCGCGCCGGCGGCGCGGACGTCATCATCGCCATCGGGACCTCCCAGGCCTGCGCCGCGCTGATCCGCGATGCGCGCCTGTCCGGCTGGGACATCCCCATCCACAGCCCCTCCGTGGTTGGCGCCGATGCACTCGTCTCGCTCCTGCGCGCCGAGGAGCAGCGCGTGCAAAAGCCGCTGCTGGACAACCTCATCTTCACCCAGGTCGTCCCGTCCTACGAAGACACGGACCTCGAGGCCGTCCAGCAGTACCGGGCCGCGATGGAGCGCTACCGCCCCACGGCCCCCGCGGGAGTGGGGGGAGGCTATACCGCGCCCGCGCTCTACAGCTTCGGCTCGCTGGAGGGCTACCTCAGCGCCCGGGCGTTCCTGGCCGTCCTGGACAAGGTGGGCCCGGAGCTGACGCGCCAGCGCTTCCATGAGGCGGCCGAGGCGATGGGGAAGTTCGACCTGGGGCTGCGTGCCGTTGGCGAGCTGTCACCCACCCGGCACCAGGTCCTGAGCAAGGTCTGGTTCACCCACTTCACGGCCGAAGGCTGGCGGACGACGTCCGCGCCAGGCACGGTGCTCCGATGAGCGGCCCGGGGAAGGAGCGCGTGTTCCCGTGGAACCCGCTGTCATTGCGGTTCGGGCTTGCCGCCAAGCTCATGTTCATCAGTGCCGGCGTGACGCTCCTGGTCTGCATGACGTTGATGCTCCAGGCCTCCTCCCGGCTGACCAGGACGATGCAGAACGCGTTCGCCGTGAATGGAGAGGCGCTCGCGCTGTCATTGGCCTCGGCCGCCGAGCAGAGCGTGGGCGGTAACATCGCCCTGCTCCAGAGCGCCATCGACTCCGGACAGACGCTCGCCAACGTCCGCTACATCTACATCGAGGAGTCCGATGGGACGGTGGTGGCGCACACCTTCGTCCCCACCTTTCCCGTGGGCATCGAGCGACTCAACCCGGTGGCCCTCGGTGAGCTGTCGGACGGCAAGCGGGTGAAGGTGAACCCCGAACTGGAGTTCACGGCCTACGGCGATGCCATCCGCGCCATCGACGTGGCGGCCCCCATCTCCGGCGGCGCGCTGGGCACGGTGCACGTCGGCATGGACCTCGATGCCATCACGGCGGAGGTCGCCTCCCTGCGGTGGGCGCTGCTCCTCTGGGCGGGCGTCATCCTGTTCCTCGGGGTGCTGCTGAGCTACTTCGCCTACACCCTCATGCTGCTGCGGCCCCTGCGGCACCTGGCGCACGTCACGGGCCGCATCGTCGAGTCCAACGACCTGGCGCAGGTCGTGTCGGTGACCACCCAGGATGAGCTGGGCCAACTGGCGGGCTCGTTCTCGAAGATGGTGGAGAAGCTGCGGCAGTTCCAATCCAGCCTCCGTGGGTCCGTGGGCGTGCTGAAGGACTCGGCGAGCCGGCTCGACGCGGACACCTCCGAGCAGAGCGCGATGATCAACCGTCAGGCCGCGGCCCTGCAGCAGACGCGTGTCACCATCGAGGAGATCAGCCAGACCTCCCGGATGGCGTCAGGCCGCGCGAAGTCCATCCTCGAGGTGGCGGAGCGCGCGGACGAGGTGGTCCGCACCGGCGAGGACGCGCTCCAGCAGACCCTGGGAGGGCTCAACGAGATCCAGGGCGTCGTCCAACAGATGGCGCAGACCATCACCCAGCTGGGGGAGCGGACCGCGCAGATTCACGACATCGCGGAGACCGTGCGGCAGCTGGGCGCCCAGTCCAACATGCTGGCCATCAACGCCGCCATCGAGGCGGCCCGGGCCGGTGAGGCCGGCCGCAGCTTCGGCGTCGTCGCCCGGGAGATTCGTGCGCTGGCGGACCAGTCCATGCGCGAGACGCACCGGGTGACCGCCATCCTCTCGGAGGTGGGGGCCACCGTGGCCCAGGCCGTGAAGAATTCGGAGAACGGCGCGTTGCGGCTGCAGGTGGGGCTGTCCCAGGTGGCGGTGTCCGGCGACAAGCTCCGGGAGCTGTCCGGCATCCTCACGGAGAGCACCTCGGGCGTGAGGCAGATTGCCGCCGCGGTGAGCCAGCAGAGCCTGGGGGTGGATGAGATCTTCACCGCGCTCAAGAGCCTGGACGCGATGATGGTGGAGACCACACCCCGGGTCGCCTCCACCCAGAAGGCCGCCAGTGCCCTGAAGGACCTCTCCGTGAACGTGTCGGAGCTGGTGAGCCACTACAACGCCTGAGCGCCACGCCGGGGGGCGCAGGGGCCACGGGATGGGGGTTGGATCGCGGCCGTCATCGCCAACGGCGCCACGAACGCGGCCTGGCGCTCGCAGTGACGTCCACAAGAACTCCCAGGTGTCTGGAGTCTCCTGATCCGCCAGCGCCCCCCGAGGCAATCGCGGTTTCATCAAGTTGCCCGGGACCTGCACGGAGGGCTTCACCATGGGCCCGGCTTCCATCGTGAAGCCCTCCGGCTTCGCGGCCCTCCTCGAATGGAGGCCCTTTGGCCTCCTGGGAGCGAGAGGATAAACTCCGGCCCGGTCGTGCGTTTGTGCCCGGAGGGGCTCATGCCAGAGCGACGTGAATGGGTGTTTGGAACGCATCGGGTGCACTTCGAGGAGCCCGACGTCCTGTTCGTCGACTTCAACGGCGCCACGGGGCTGGAAGATGCGAAGCGCCTGCTCTCCATCGTTCAGGAGGTGGCGCTCCAGGGCCCGGTGTTCGTCGTCGTGGACATCGACGGGTCCACCATCGACAAGGCCGCTCGCGAGCACTTCAGCAAGGAGTCCAGCCCGGAGCGGTTGCGAGGCGTCGTCTACGTCGGCTCGCACCGCCTGCAGATCGCGAGCGCCAAGGCCGTCGCGTTCGCGCTCTATCTCACGGGCAGACTCAAGGGAGACGTCGACTTCGTCACGAGCGAACAGGCCGCGCGCGAGCTCATCGAACGCAAGCGCGCGAAGACCGCGGGGGGGTGATGACGGAGGGGAGCACCGCGGCGCAGCTTCCGCGGCGCAGCCCATCGCGGAGCACGGAATGGTTGTTCGGCTCTTCTCCCGAGGAGTCGTTGGAGGCCCCTGACGTGACGCGATGCCGGCGGCCATCCGGCGCTTCCTGAAGGGGCTCGTGCGGCGGGCGGGCATCGAAGACGCCGTGATGGCGGCAGGAGAGGACGGCGCATCCCTCTCCCTGAACGCCGGGTCCCCACATGGCGTCGCAATCGATTCGCGTCCATGGCGTATTCGCAGCGTCCTTCGGGTTGATTTCACGAAGGGTGTGGCGGGCAACTTCCCGTCATCACAGCGGATAATCAGGACAGAAGTACTTCGGATGTATCGAGGGGGGAAGTACGTCATGCGAGTCGACGGTCCGTCATATTCAACTCAAACAATTTCGTCTGGAGACACGGGCAAGGCTGAAGCCCGCGAGGTCTCCGAGTCCAACGTCGTCCGGGAAGAAGGGGCACCCGGCGCGCAAGGTCCTGATTCGACCTCCCGCTTCGAGGACGCGCCCGCGGCGCACCGGGAGCGGCTGCTGCCTCCACCGCCGCCACCTCCTCCCGAGCCGCCTCCGGAACCCTGGCCCGTCCCGGAGAAGAACCTGAAGCGCGGCGACACCGGCGAGGACGTGAAGCAGCTCCAGGACTCGCTGGTGGAGCTGGGCTATCTGACGCGCGAGCAGGTCGCCACCGGACCGGGCCAGTTCGGTCCGCAGACGGAGGCCGCGCTGGAGAAGTTCCAGAAGGACAGCGGCGTCCCCGCCGACGGTCACTACCAGGCAGCAACCCGCGAGGCGCTGTCGAAGTCCCTCACGCGCTCCGCGCAGACAGGCGGGAAGACGCAGGGCCGGGCCATGTCCGCCGAGGCCGCGTTCATCACGCAGTTCACCTCCCAGTACAACCCGAATGGCCCGCGCGGCAGCACCAACTGCGGCCCCGCCAGCCTCGCCATGTCCCTGGCGTACACGGGCCACATGCCCCCGGGCCTCACGAAGGAGCAGCAGGTGGACCACGCGCGCGCGCTGATGAGCCCGCGCCGCGCTTCGGAGTTCACCTTCGTGAATGCGTCGGACGGCACGCGCGTGCCGATGCTGGACCGGGACCATGACCTCACCGGCGGCACCATGGTGTCCGACGGCATCAAGAACGCGGGCCTCACGTCGCGCTACGGGCAGGGCTGGGAGTCGCTGGACCAGCAGCTCGCGGCGGGCAACCCCGTCATCGCCAACGGCGCCACGAACGCGGCCTGGCGCTCGCAGTTCCCCGAGCGCATGGGCAGCGGCGACATCGGCCACCTCAACGCCATCCTCGCGAAGACGCCGGACGGGAAATACCTCGTCGCCGACCCGCTGCACACCGGGGGCCCGGTGGCGATGACGCGCCAGCAGCTCAGCGTCTTCTTCTCTCCCACCGGGGGTCAGCCGTCCTTCAACGCCCTGCAGGGGGCCTCGCGAGGCGCCGGTGCCGCGGCGGCTGCGGGCGCAAGCGCCGGGGCCAGCGCGAGCACCACCGCCGCACAACTGCTGGATCAGGCCGCCGCGCGCTTCCCTCCGATCAAGCCAGAGCCCTTCACGCTCCCCACGGGCGTCGGAGTCGCCAACGTCGCCACGGCGAACGCGGCCGGCACGGACGTCAAGACGCGCGCGCAGCAGGACGCGAAGGCCCTGGCGGGCACGCTCCAGAACAGCCTGGAACAGGGGGCCCGGCAGTTCGAGCAGCTCATCGCCAGCAACCCGGACCCCGCCTACCAGGAGGCGTTCGTCCGCGCCGCGGAACCCTCCCTCGCGAAGATGGGCCAGCTCTTCGCAGGCGTGTCACCGGAGACGGACCGGGTGCTCCACCCCCGTCCGCCGCTGCGCCAGCCCGACCTCAAGAATGATCGGCCGTTGCTCGAGAAGCTGGCGGAGGCGGAGTCCGCCATCGAGCAGAAGACCTACCTGAGCCTGGCGCGCGCCACGGAGCGGCTGGGAGAGCCGACCGCCGGCCTCGTGGGCAGGTTCTTCACCCGGGACACCGCGCCGGGCCTCGCCAACACCTCGCTGACCCACGCCATCCGGACCGCCATCAACTTCGGCATCGGCTCGCGGCTCGCGTTCGACATCGAGCGCTCGCTGGAGAAGATGGAGGTCGGTCCGCCAGGCTTCAAGGGGCCGACCTACAGCCAGGATGTCCAGGCCATCCACCGGACGCTGTGGAGCGCCATCGACGGGATTCGCACCCAGTTCTCCGCGGCCGCGGACAAGGCGGAGCGGCCCCAGAAGCAGCTCACGGAGCTGCTCAGCGGCCCGGCGAAGGTCCTCACCGCGGAGCAGCAGCAGGCCTTCACCACCGCCTTCCTGAACGACCCCGAGCGCAAGAAGGACCTCGCGGAGTTCGAGCGGCTCAGCAAGCTGTTGGCCAGCGCCGCCCCGGATGGCCCGCCCACGGGCGCGCATGATCCGGCAGTCACCGCGCTGGCCCGCGAGCTGCCACGGATGGCGGCGACGCAATCCGGCGCGGAGTACCTCGCCTCCCAGCTCACCGCCCAGGGCGAGAACCATCCCGCGTTCCTCGACACCGTCGGCAAGCTGAAGGACCTCAAGGACTTCGACGAGACGCTCGCCGTCGCGCTCGTGAAGAGCGCGGGCTCGGGCGCCATCATCGCGGCCGGCCTCAAGTCGAAGGGAGGCGCCGAGGCCATCTTCAACGGGCTCGCGCGCAACGCGCACCTGTTCGGGATGGCTCCGGATTCCATGCAGCAGTACGTGAAGCTGCTGCGCCGCATTGGCCCGGACTCGACGCCGGAGCAGGTCCGGGGCATCACGCAGTCCATGCGGAGCCTCCTGGGGGAGCAGGAGACGGGGCTGCCGGGCAACCCGGAGCTCCCCCGGAGCCAGGCGCTGCGCGGGCTGGCCCTCCTCGTCACCACGTCGGCGGCCATCGGAGACGCCGCGGGATGGAGCCAGGCGGACTTCGCCGCGAAGCTCAAGATTGTCGGCGACGGGCTCAGCGTCGGCGGGGACGGCGTGACGTTCATCCTCGACGCGCTCAACAAGTCGGCGCCGGTCCTGTCCAAGGTGCTCGGCAAGGTGTCCGCCGCGGGCGCGCTGCTGGGCGCGGTGGGTGACGGCATCCAGTCCTTCCAGGCCGTGCAGGAGGGCAAGTACTGGAAGGCCAGCGCGTCCGGCGCCCAGTCGCTGGGCGCCATCCTCATGGCAGGAGGCGCGCTGGTGGAATGGGTCCCCGGCGCCCAGCTCCTCGGCGCCGCCCTGTTCCTGGGCGGGCTCACGCTGAAGTACCTGGACCTGGACCAGCACGCCACGCGCGGCGCCCAGGTGCGCCTGCTCACCGAAAGCGGCATGGACGGGAAGCTGGCGCAGAACCTCATCGACCTGGGCCCCGGCCTCCTCGACAAGCGACTGGTGCAGGAAGCGCGCATGTCGCTGGAGCAGGTGCAGCAGTTCCTCACCGACCACCCGGAGCTCGGCCGGGCCCCCCTCGCATTCGACAGCCTGTGCCAGGGCGCCAACGCGATGGGGATGAAGGGCGCGGACTACCCGGTGTTCCTGGAGCGGCTGGCGAAGGCCCACGGCGTGGACGTCGGTACGCTCGCGGCCGAGGTCCACTACCGGTTCTTCGGCCACCCTCCGTCGGAAGGCCCAAGCCAGGGGCTGGTGTCCCCGAACGACGAGTTCCGTCAGTGGGTGGAGACGCGCACGCCGGAAGTCGCTGCGTGGGCGAAGCAACACAAGACGCCCTGAGCCTGCCCGCGGTGGTTGGGAACAAGGGTTCGGGACTTCACGCTGAAGCCCCGCGCCCTGCCTTGACGTCTGGCCAAGACGCTAGACTTGCCTGATGGCCACCAGGCACCGCGTCTATCTTGTCCCCGGTTTCTTTGGCTTCACCCACATGGGTGACAAGGAAACGGAGCGCATCGCCTATTTCCAACACATCCCCGCGCTGCTGCAGCAGCGGTTCAGGGAGCGCGGCATCGACGCGCAGGTGCACTCCGTGGCCTCCTCCCCCACCTCCGGGATCGAGGCGCGCGCACGCGACGTGTTCCGGGAGATGGCCCGGACCGCGAACGAGGACGACGCGGAGCTCCACCTCATCGGGCACTCCACGGGCGGGCTGGATGCGCGGAGCGTCGTCTCACTGCGCATGGCCCAGGAGGCCCCGGCCTTCGTGAAGCGCGTGCGCTCCGTCGTGACGATCGCCACCCCGCATCACGGCACACCGCTGGCGACCTGGTTCCACGAGGGCGAACTGGGCAAGACGCTGCTGCGCTACCTGTGGCTCTTCACCTTCCTCACCCTGCACCGCAAGGCCATGCCCTTCAGGACCGCCTTGCTCCAGGCGTGCTACCGGCTCGTCCTGATGGGCGAGCAGGTGAAGCTCCCACCCAACCTCCTCAATCAGATCCTCCGGCTGACGGTGGACCTCTCCGACAACGAGCGCGTGGAATTGCTCCGGTTCTTCGGCCAGGTAGGAAAGGATCAGGCGCTGATCCAGGACCTCACGCCGGTCAGCGTGCAGGCCTTCAACGCGAACACGGTGGACCGGGAGGGTGTGCGCTACGGCAGCGTCGTCGCGGGTGCACCCCCGCCCAACCTGCTCCGCCGCCTGTCTCCCCGCATGCTGCTGCCCCCGGACTCGCTCCTCTACGGCATCTTCTCCTTCCTGTATGGAATGAGCGCGCCCCTGTCCCCGGAGTTGAGGATTCCCGAGCGCACGGCGGCGCAGACCCAGGCGCTCCAGGCGGCCTTCGGCAACAAGTTCGAGTCCTGGAGCGACGGCGTCGTCCCGAGCCGCTCCCAGGTCTGGGGACAGGTGGTCCACGTCGCGACCGCCGACCATCTGGACGTCATGGGCCACTTCGACCAGCCGCCGGAATTCATCAGCTGGCTGAAGTCGGGTTCCCACTTCCAGCAGAAACAGTTCCACGCACTGTGGGAGAGCGTGCTCGACTTCATGGTGGGCCGGCCCCCCGCCTGAGGCCGGGTTCAACGGCTCCGCGCGCTCAGGGTTCGCGGGGCATCAGGCCGCTGAACTCGTAGATGAAGGCGCCCTGATCGGTGACGTCGACGGTGCAGGCGCCAGCGCGCGAGAGGTCCTCGAGCACCGTCTTGGCCTCGGTGAAGCTGAGGCTGCTCTCGGCGGCCACCTCGGCGATCGTGACGCGGCCCCCATGCTGCTTCGCGCAGTTGAGGACGGCCCGCTCGATGTCGCGAGGGGACAGGGTGGGGAGCTGCGCCACGGCGAGTGCCTCGGCCGGCCCGGCCGGCAGCTTCGCTCGCTTTGCGGCGCGGATGAGCGCCCGGCCTCCGAGGACGAAGACGGTGGCCAGGATGAGCCCCATGACGGTTGTGTCCGTCGTGCCCCTGCGCAGGTTGTCGATCTCCACACCGAAGCCGGTGAGACCCAGGACGACGAGAAACCAGCCGGCGATACTTCTCATGCGACCCTCATTGTGACGGGGTGGATCACCCGTCCCCAGGCCGTGTCTTAGCAGAAGATTCCGGTCCACCGGGAACGGCGTGTCACACGGAAAAGAGGGCTTCAGCGGAACGACGAGGCACCTCGGGCGGAGCCACGAGGTGCCTCGGGACGACTTCAGCGGAACGGTCTCAGTGGAGGCACTTCAGCGTCGACGGGTCGCACTCGTAGCCCGTGTTGCAGTACTTGAGCTCACAGCACCGCTGCTTGAAGCCACCACAGCCCGGGAGCACCTGGGCGGAGGTGTCAGCCGAAACGGCCTCTGCCGCGGGAGACTGGGCCTCCGTCGAGACGCCTTCCGTCAGCTCGACGTCCGCCGTCTCCGCTCCACCACAGGCCAGGGCCATGGCCAGACCCATCACAGCGAAAGCACTCTTCACGACACGCATCAGCATCGGGAGCTCCTCTCGGTGGGAACTGCGTCTGACTGAATATCGGAAATGGGGATGCTCTAGCAATTCATTGCCCGGTGACGTCAGGGTGCGCGCCCCCTTCCAAGACAACGGGCATCGTCCGTGGCAACCCATTCCTGAGCAACGGCGGTGAGGGTCTCCGGCGACTGACGCGGGCCTGAAGGCGGCGGGCAGGGCCGTGGTCGTCATCGGCCACGACAACCGGTAGCTTCGACGTGGCGGACCGGCGGGTGCGGCGGGAGCCCCGCTCCCCGTCGCGAAGGAGACCGCGTCCGGAACGCGGAGCCACACGCCTGGAGCAAGCCCGATGGCCACGGTCGGAATCTACATGCTGCCCGAATACGGTGGCCTCAACGCCACCTTCGCGCTGGCCAGGACGCTCGGGCGCCGGGGCCACCGGGTCCGCTACTTCGTGCCCGACGCCTTCGAAGCGCACGTGACGCGGCAGGGCTTCGAGAGCACCCGCTACTCCGAGAAGCTCCGCGTCGCCTCAAGCTGGGCGACGCGGATCCCCGGCGTCCGCTTCCTGCACCTGCGCGCGCGCTACAACGAGCACCTCGCGGCCGCGTTCGACGCGTGGGTGGACGCGGATGCGCTCGACGGGGTGCTGGTGGATCCGGTGGTGTGGAACGTGGCGGCGGGCGCGCACGAGCGCGGGCTCCCGTACCTCAGCCTCAACCCCACCTACTCCGCCCCCTTCTCGCTGGACTACCCGTCCGTGCACTCGTCGGCCATTCCCCCACGCGGTGGGGCGAGCGCACGCGCGCGCAATCTGGTGGCGTGGACGTTCCAGGCGCGAATCCCCTGGCACCGGGGCCTCTATGACCGCTCCATCGGCTGGGCGGGCCACGACGCCTTCCGGCGCATCAGGCGCGCGGGACGCCGCGTGCGTTGGGGGGACTTCGGCTACCGGCCGGACGTGCAGGAGCTGGTGATTGGCCCCAGGGCCCTGGATTTCGAACCGCTGCGCGCCCTCCCCCACCGGCACTACCTGGGCACGAGCGTGGAGCCCTCACGCCACGACGGCACCTTCGACTGGAGCGGCTACGACGCGTCCAGGCCGCTCGCGTACTGCTCGCTGGGGACCTTTGGCGATGATCAGCCGGCCGCGCTGCGCTTCCTCACCGCCGTCATTGAATCCTTCCGGCGGCGCGAGGGCTGGCAGCTCATCGTGAGCTGCGGCGCCCTGGCCGAACAGCTCCGGAGCCAGGCCGTGCCACCGTCCATCCGCGTGGAGGCTTCGGTTCCGCAGCTGGAAGTCCTCCCCCGGGCGCGACTGTTCCTGAACCACGGCGGCATCGGCTCCGTGCGGGAGGCGCTGTACTTCGGCGTCCCCATGCTCCTGTTCCCCTACGGCGCGGACCAGCCCGGGTTGACGGCGCGGCTGGTGCACCACCAGCTCGCGCTCCGGGGAGACCTGCGCACGAAGGATGCCCGCGTCATCACCGAACGGGTGGACGCGCTGCTCGCGCGCGACGACATCACCCAGGCCATGGCGGCGATGAAGCAGGGTTGCCGCGACTCGCGCGAACTCGAGGAGGGGGCGGACGTCATCGAGCGGCACCTCGCCTCGGGGCCGCTCGATGGCGCCAGGGCCGCGGGGGCCCGCTGACGGCTACAGGCGGACCTGCAGCTCGTAGCGGCGGTTCTTCGCCTTCTTGGCCGCCGTGTCGTCCGGCTTCACCAGGGGCTTCTCGGAGCCGAAGCCCACGGCGATGATCTCGTTGCGGGGCACGCCACGCGTCACCAGCTCCTTGACGAGGGTGTCCGCGCGCTGCTCGCTGAGCTTCTTGTTCTTCGCCGCGTCACCGGACGAGTCCGTGTGGCCGGAGACCTCGAACTTGTAGCTCTTCACCCCGGCCCCATCGAGCTGCTTCTTGGCGTCGATGAGGGCCGCGGCCAGCTTCTTCAGCTTCGCGTCGCAGCCGGGGTCCAGCTCGGCGGTGCCGGACTTGAAGCTGCACTGGTTCTTGCGGCCCTCGTCCATCAGCTTCGTGTTGACGCGCTTCTCGACGGCCCCCTTGCCGGCGTCGCCCGCGGTCTTCTTGAGGGCGTCCAGCGCGCCCTGCGCGGAGGCCACGCCAGGGAGGGCCAGCAGTGACACGGAGAGGCACAGTGCCTTGAGCTTCATGGGCAGGACTCCTGGGTTTGAAACGTGGGGGGATGCAACGGCGCGCAAGGCTGCCCACGTGCGCCCGCCGCGTCCAGCATGGAAGAAGCCCCTGGGCAGGGAGGCGCGCGAGCGGAAGCCGCGGCAACTGCTGTCCATGGAGTCTTCCAGTGCCAGCGCCTGCGCTTCATGGGTGGACGGCTTCGCGGTGGAGTTGTTCCACCGCCAGTCCGGCCTCAAGCACCAACCGTCGACGCCCTCCAAGATGCCTGCCCAGCGCGACAGCCGCCACACGCGCTTCCTGGACGTGGACAACACCCCGCCCGCCTATCTGGCCGTCACCGCCCCCTACGATGGCGCGCAGGTCAGCGGCGTCGTCACGCTCTCCGCGACCGGCAGTGACAACATGGAGCGGGTGTCCATCGCCTTCCAGGTGGACGGCAACACGCTGACTCCCTTCGCGACCACCGCGCCGTACACGGGCACGTGGAACTCCACGGGCCTGTCGGGCACGCACACGATTGTCGCCACCGCCTACGACCGCGCCGGCGACTTCGCGCGCAGCGCCCCGGTGACGGTGACCGTGCCCTGACCGCGAGACACCCGCGGCCGCCGTGCACTCACCGCCGCCCGGTGGGTGCCGGCGGGGTCGTGGGAAGCGCGACGGCCACGCCGGTCTTCACGCGCTCCAACGTCACGCTGGTGGTGAAGCTGCGGACGTTCGTGTCGCTGAGCAGGGCGCGCTGGGTGAAGGCGTCGTACGCTTCCATGCTCGCGACGAGGACGATGAGGATGAAGTCCGCCTGCCCGGTGACGTAGTAGCACTGCTGCACCTCGGGCAGCCCCTGCATCCGGTGCTTGAAGCGCTCCAGGTCGACGGCGCGCTCCTGGTCGAGGTCCACCGCGACGACGCAGGTGATGGGCAGACCCACGGCCTTCGGCGCGATTTCGGCGACCTCACGCCGGATGACGCCGACCTCGCGCAGGCGCTTGAGCCGGCGTTGGACGGCCGCGGTGGACAGCCCCACCTCCTCCCCGATGGTGCGCGCCGGGAGCAGCGTGTCGTGCTGGTAGCGCTCGAGGATCCTCAGGTCGAGGTCGTCGAGGGTTGCGTCGTCCTTGTGCATGGCGGCCGGTCCGGTTGCGGCATCTCCGCGCGAAGGGGGCCGACAACGCGGCTTGACGCCTTCGCGTGCACCCTATCCTAGCGGGCATCAATCCAGCCGCGAGAGCGGTCGCACAGGAGCCTCACCGATGATCGATCATCTGGAGCTTTCGACCCCGGACCTCGCCACCGCGACGGCGTTCTACCAGGGCGCGCTCGCACCGTTGGGATACGCGCTGCATGTCCAGGGCAAGGCGAATGGGTTTGGCGCCGAGCCGGCCCGGCTCGACTTCTGGCTGCGCCCCGGGGAAGCCTCCTCCCCTCGCCCGCACTTCGCCTTCTTCTGCGCCACGCGCACCCTGGTCGATGCGTCGTACCGCGCCGCGCTGCAAGCAGGAGGCACGGACAACGGCGCCCCCAAGCTGAGGGTGGACATCCACCCGACGTACTACGCCGCCTTCGTCCGCGACCCCGATGGCCACAACGTCGAGTTCGTCTGCCAGAGCTGACGTCCGGCGGCGGACGGCTCAGCCCCTTGGCGCGCGATAGGCCGGGAAGTAGTCCGTGTCGCTGTTGCTCGCGGAGAGGCGGGCGTACACGGGGGGATCGCAGATCAGCTCGTGCGTGTAGAGGTGGGAGCTTGCGTTCGAGAAGCCCCGCTTGAACTGCTCGAGGCCGTCGCCCGGCCGGACGCCGCCGCCCAGGTGGAGCGACAACCCGAGCCCCATGCTGAGCTCCACCAGCGCCCCGAAGACGGTGTTCTTGGCTGGCGAGCGCCCCAGGTCCGCATCCGCCGTCCCGCCCAGGTAGTAGTGCATCACGCCGTCGCTGGCGACCCCTATCCCCGAGGAGGCGATGTGGCCATCCGGCGCACGGGTGGTCGCGAGCCACGCGGCGGAGGAGGAGAACAACTCCTCGAAGTAGGCGTCGGAGAAGAAGTACCGGGACTGGGCCCCATCGCGGACCATGGTCTGCCGGTAGACGTCCTTGAAGCCCTCCCGCTCCTCGTGCGAGGCCTCGCGCACCGGACTGCAGGTGCTCACGAAGCCCAACCGGGTGTTGCGCCGCATCTGCCGACGGGCCTCCGCCGGGTAGTCCAGGGGGCGGCGGGGATCGATGAAGAACACCTCGTTGCGCTCCGTGCCGCCCGCGAAGCAGCGGGGACCGGAGACGCGGTCGCGCACGAAGAGGCTGACGAGCTGGGTGCCAGCCCAGTCCACGGCGTCCTTCGGCACCTCGCTCAACCCATCCATCCGCCCACCGGGGTAGCCGTAGGGAGAGATGGCATCGTGGTACGGCGTTCCCGCGATGGGCCGCACGATGAGCGGCACCCGCAGCGTGCCGCCCTCGCCGTCCTCGATGACCAGCGTGTGCGAGGCGCCCTCGGCCCGCAGGTGGTGCACGGAGCGGAAATAGTCCTCCGACAGGGCTGACATTCCCTCGTCGGGCACCAGGACGGCGCGGCACTGCTTCAGGCGCGGAGCCATGCCCCGCGAGACTTCGGAATGATTCATCATTCGAGCGCGACCTTTCGACGAGCGACCCATCCCTGGGCGACGCAGAGCACCCGTTCCAACCTCCTGCTTCAAGCGCTAGGAGGCCCTCATGCGACGTGTGGCGAGACCGCGGCCCGAGCCTGGGCCTTCCGCCGCCACTGTCGGTAGCCGCGCAACGCGGGCTGTTCGACGCGGTAGGTGATGAGGGTGGCCAGCAGGAACCCGACAGCGAACGCGACCGCGATGGCTGCCTCGGGACGCCACCCCGCGGCCTCGAGCCGCCGGATGATGACGTAACCGATGTTCTGGTGGACCAGGTAGAACGAGTAGGAAATGAACCCCATGAAGAGCAGCGGGCGCCAGGTGAGCCAGCGCAGCGCGCCGTGGGAGAGCGCATAGGTGAGGACGAGCACGACCCCGAACACCGGGAGGGGCGCGATGCTCCCCACCAGCGCCTCATGCGCGAAGCAGACCCCCACCAGCGCCAGCGCGGAGGGGACGGAGACCTGGCCTCGGCTCTGCTTGAAGGCCAGCACGCCCAGCGCGAAGAACTGCAGGTGCGGGCGGCTGGCGAGGCGCGCGACGAAGGGCATGCCCTTCGCCTGGAAGGCCAGCTCGGCCAGGGTCTGCAGCGCGACGAGCACGATGAAGATGGGGATGATTCTGGGCAGCGCCCGCGCGTACGCGAGCATGAACATCAACAGGTAGAAGGACAGCTCGATGGTCAGCGTCCAGTACACGGTGTCCACATGCGGGACGCGAAGGAGCTCGTGAAACATGGTCAGGTTGACCAGGGCCGTCTGGAGGCTGAATTCGCGATCCGGCAGCCCGAACAGCGACACCACCATGAAGGTGAGCACGACAGCGGTCCAGTAGGCCGGGTACAGCCGGGCCGCGCGGCTCAACACGAACTCCCGGGCCCGCTCGATGCGCTCCAGCGACATCAGGATGACGAAGCCGCTGATGGCGAAGAAGAGCTGGACCCCGAACTTCCCGAAGCGCACCTCGCCCCAGAGGGGGACGGAGTGACCGTAGAGGTCGCTGTACTCGGCCGTGAAGTGATACAGCGCGACCGCCAGCGCCGCGAGGCCTCGGAGGGCGTCCAGTTCCACCAGACGAGGGTGGTTCGCATCCGAGGCGGCGGCAATGCTTCTCATCCGGGTTCATCCTTGCTGGACTGCTCCGGCGAACGCGCGGAGTGTGCCAGAAGGTGATGAGCGCCCGGTGCCCCCACCATGGCCCCAACGGTCGCGGCCAGGTGTCAGGTTCTCCGCACCCGTCGTGCCCTCGCGTCGGAGGTACGCACGCGCCGCATCCCCGGTGGGCAACGCCCCTGCCTGCCGCTCAACGTCCTGGCGCGCGGTAGGCCGGAAAGAAGTCGTCGCCGGTGCGGCCTTCTGACAGGTGGGCGTACACCGTGGGGGCGCAGATCAGCTCGTGGGTGGAGAGGCGGGAGCTGGCGTTGGCGAGGCCCCGCTTGAACTGCTCGAGGCCGTCACCCGGGCGGACGCCTCCGCCCAGATGGAGCGGGACCCCGAGCCGCGTGCAGAGTTCGACCAGCGTCCCGAAGACATTCTTCGCCGGTGAGCGGGCCAGGTGCGCATCCGTCGTTCCCCCCAGGTAGTAGTGCAGCATGCCGTCGCTGCTGACGCCCAGCGCCGCGGAGGCAACGCCCCCCTCCGGCGCATGCGTGGTCACCAGCCACGCGTTGGGCGAAGCAAACAGCTCCTCGAAATAGGCGTCGGAGAAGAAGTACCGGGGGTTCGCCCGCTCGCGGACCATGGTCTGCCGGTAGGCCGCCAGGAAGCCCTCCCGCTCCTCGCGCGGCGTCTGGCGCGCCTCACGCGCGGTGCTCACGAAGCCCATCCGGAGGTTGCGCCGGATGTGGCGCAGGTGCATCTCCCGGAACTCCACCGGCCGGCGCGGGTCGATGAAGAACACCTCGTTGCGCTCCGTGCCGCCCGCGAAGCAACGGGGGCCGGAGACGCGGTCGCGCACGAAGACGCTCACGAGGTCGGTGCCGGCCCAGTCCACCGCGTCCTTCGACAGCTCACTGAGCCCCTCCAGCGCGCCGCCGGGAAAGCCATACGGAGAGATGGCATCCCGGTACGGCGTCCCTTCGATGGGCCGCACGATGAGCGGCACCCGCAGCGCCCTGCCCTCCCCGTCCTCGAGGACCAGCGTATGCGTCACCCGCTCGGCCCGCAGGTGGTGCGCGGAACGGAAATAGTCTTCCGACAGCGCCAATGCCCCTTCGTCCGGGACGAGCACTGCCCTTGTTCGAGTCATCCTCATGTCTGCGGCCCAGCGTAGCCTTCCGGCCCGTCCGCTGGAGCCGTCCCCCGGGACACCTGGATGTTGGAATCCTGTCTTCGAAGCCCCGACGCCGTGACAGAAAGGATTAGGGCACTGCGCTCACGTCCACATCGACCACGCGCGGCTCCTCGGTGCTGCTCGCGCCGGTGAACGAGGGCATCGCGGCGCTCACCTGGAGCGTGAGCGTCACCTCGCCCGTGCTCAGCTCGGTGGGCACGTACCTCCAGAAGAGGCGCACGGGCCCCGCCGTCTCCCCCTCACGCAGCAGCACCTCGCTGGCGCGCTGTTCAATCTCCGCCGGGGTCAACCGCGTGCGCAGCAGGTGGCCCTGGCGGGCGAGCGGAGGCCACTTGATCAACGTGCGCTGGAAGGCGCCATCCACGCCGTGGGTCACCACCGCGCGGTGGCCCTCCACGCGAATGCCATTGAGCGCGCGCAGCACGAAGGTCTTGTGGCTGAGGAGTTCGGGGGCCCCGACGACGCGGCTCTCCTCGTTCTGGAAGAGGGCCTGCACCTGCCGCACCGGTCCCATCTCCGCCGAGGGGATGCCCCAGGCCTGCAGCCGCGCCAGGGCCCTTCGCTGCAAGAGCGCGGGTTCCTGCGGGGTGGCCGGGCCGCTCTCCGTCTTGCGCAGCGCCAGCAGGCTCCCGGAGAACGGGTTGCGCTCCAGCTTCCAGGTGAGGGACTCGTGGTCACGGCGGCTTGCGAGCCCGCCCGTCAGGGAGAAGGACTCGCTGGTTTCCAGCAGTGCGCGATGCACCGCCGCGTCCTCGAACGCGGTGCGGGTGAGCAGCACGGAGGGCAGGCCCCCCGAGGGAGGCGTGGCGATCGCGGTGGAATCGAAGGTGAAGCCGGTGCTGACCGCCGACGCGACGAGTTCCCGTTGCTGGGGGACGTCCACGGCGGTGGGAGGCGGCACGGCGTCGCAGCCGAGCACGGCGGTGAGCGGAAGCGCGGTCAGGAGTCGGAGGAATGAGGTCTTCATGGCGATATCAATCTCTCGGTTCGAGGGCGTGAGGAGGATGGGACTCAGGGCAGGCTGCGGCCGCTGTCGGGGTCGCAGCCCCCCACGTAGAAGTAGCTGGAGCCGGTCTTGCTTCCGGTGTTCTTGCGGTCCTTCCAGCCACCGGCCGCGTACATGCTCTTGCGCAGCGCCTTGGTCTCGCCAAAGACGATGGACACCGGGCAGTCGTCCTTGAAGGCGCCCCAATCGTAGGCCTCGTCGATCCAGTTCTCGCCCACGCCGTCGTTCTTCGAGTTCGCCGCGTAGTCGTCCAGGTAGCGCTTCACGAAGTTGCCGCACGAGGAGTCACCGTGAAAGGCATTCCAGACGGTGAAGCCGCTGCTGTGGGTCAGCATCTCCTGGTAGCCCCCCTGCTCCCAGACCTCGATGTTGCCGGACTGGCAGGCCTTCACCACGGCGATGTTCAGCTTCCCGTTTCCCAGACGCATGTGGGCGTCCGTCATGGCCAGACAGGAATCCGCATCCGTCCCCATCACCAGGAAGCTCCGCGCGGACGCCTCGTTGTGGCCGCCATGCGTGTGCACGAAGAGGACATTCGCGTCGTCCACGCCGGCGTTGAGCTGGGTGTCCTTCGCGTTCTCCGCCGTCCCCTTCGCCGCGTCGGTCCACAGGTCCGTGCGCGCGCTGGCGTTGTTGAGGGTGCGCACGTCCGTCCACTGTCCGCCGCTCTTGAGCGCGGTGAAGTAGTCCGCGAACACCTGCGCCGTCTTCGTGTGCACGGAGTGCGAGTCCGCATCGCACTGGCCCGCGCCCCCGAAGTTGGCGATGCCATAGACGTGGGTCTCGTTCGCCAGCGCACCCGCCGCCGGCAGGAACAGCGCTCCCACCACCGCCGCCCGCGTCCACTGCCGCGTTTGCTTCCGGAGTCTCATGGTCCTGGTCTCCCCCCGCCTGGGGTGTGCGTGTAGGGCCTTCAGCGGCAGGAGGCGCGCGGTGTCCGCCGCGCGTCCTTCCAGCCACGGGTCCTCAACGGAGACCGGAGGAATTCCTCCTCACCATGCTCGCAAGAAAGTTCCGGAGCGCATGCCGTGAGGTACACGCCCCGGCCCACGCGGGCGTGAGGCCTCACTCCTTGGCGAGTACCTCCAGCAGCCTCCCGGTGACACGCGACACGTCCGCCCCTTCGCGGTTCATCAGCACCGCGAGGGAGGCCTTGCGCTCGGGCAGGTAGAAGGCCAGGGCGGAGAAGCCGGGGATGCCACCGTCATGGCCATGGCCCGGCCCCACGGGGGTGACGGCGCGCACCAGCCCCAGGCCATACCCCGGCATGCCCGGGATGGGCGTCTCCACCCAGTCGGTCATCTCCGCGAGCTGCGCCGGGGCGAGCAGCGAGCGCTCGAAGAGGGCCTGGTAGAAGGCGCTGAGGTCATCGGCGCTGGAGCTCAAGGCACCGGCAGCGCCGGCCGCGGACGGATGGACGAAGTCGGTGAGGTCCATCCACGCGCCATTGCCCGGGTCCCGCGTGAAGCCGCGCACGGTGAGCGGCGGCAGCGGCTCCGCGCCCTCCAGCCCCGTGCTGTCCAGGTCCAGGGGATCGAGGATGCGCGAGCGAAGCTGCTGCGCCAGCGGCCTCCCTGTCACTGCTTCGAGGATGCGGCCGAGGAGGATGTAGTTGGTGTTGGAGTACTCCCAGCGCGCCCCCGGCTCGAAGGTGGGGGATTCGGCGGCGCCCAGCGAGATGAGCTCCTCGGCGCTCCAGGTCTTCCCGGGGTTCGACCCGACCTGGGTGAGGAAGGCCTGGCTGTGGGTGTAGTTGAACGCGCCACTCGTGTGGTTGAGCAGCTGGCGCACGGTGATGCGGTCCGCGCGGGGGAAGTCCGGCACCCAGGTGGCCAGTGGCGCATCCAGGGACAACGCCCCCTCGGCCTGGAGTTGCAGCGCCACCACGGAGACGAAGCTCTTGGTGATGCTGCCCGCGCGCAGCCGGTCCTCGGCCTTCAATCCGGTGGCCGGCTCCACCCTGGAAACGCCCGCCGCGCCTCGCCACGTGCAGTCCTCGAATCGCAGCGAGGCCGTGGCCCCGGGGAGGTCCTCGGCCGCGACGGCCACCTCCAGCGCTTGCTGCAAGCGGGGCGCGAGCCGCTCACAGACAGGGCCCTCGTCCTTGTCGCAACCCGAAATCCACAGCAACAGCGTTACGCCAAGCACGCATCGACCGAACTGACGGGTAACCATCCAGTGCCTTCCAGGTGAATCCACGGTGTGCGTACGAAGCACCGGGGCACCTCATTTCTGTCACCCCGACGCAGAGGGCCCGTATCGAGGGGGGCCTGAGGCGGAGGGCAGCAGGTGCACACGGCGCGCCTGCTGCTACGCTCGGCCGCGCCCTCCCCGGAGTTCAGAGCCGATGAAGCGTGTCCTTCTTGCCCTGCTGGCCCTCCTGTTGCTCCTCGTCGGCGGACTCGTCGTCCGCACGCTGCGCTTCGGCTCGCGGCAGGTGGCCGCCGAGCCCGCCGAGCCTTTCTCCGTGGATGCCACCGGAGCGGCGGAACGCCTCGCCGAGGCGCTGCGCCACCGCACCGTCGCCGCCTCCGACGGCACGGGCGCGGAGGACGCCGCCTTCCAGGCCCTGCACGCCCAGCTCGTCGCGCAGTTTCCCCTCGTGCACGCGCAGCTCGGGCACGAGACCGTGGGCGCGCACTCGCACCTCTATACGTGGAAGGGCACGGAGCCCGGCTTGCAGCCCGTGCTGCTGATGGGCCACCTGGACGTGGTGCCCGCGGAGGCGGAGGCCACCTGGAGCCACCCGCCCTTCGGCGGCGCGGTGGTGGCGGACGGCTACGTCTACGGGCGCGGGGCGCTGGACGACAAGGGCAGCGTGCTCGCCATCCTGGAGGCCGTGGAGGGCCTGCTCGCCCAGGGCCACCGCCCGCGCCGCACGGTGCTGCTTGCCTTCGGCGCGGACGAGGAGGTGGGCGGGCGCGACGGCGCCGCCCTCGTGGCCAAACTGCTGCGCGAGCGTGGCGTGCGCCTCGAGTCGGTGTTGGACGAAGGAGGCCCCATCGGCGTGGGGCTCGTGCCCGGCGTGGACGCACCGGTGGCGCTGGTGGGGGTGGCGGAGAAGGGCTCGGCGCGCGTGGAGCTGGTGGTGCGCAGCGCGGGCGGGCACGCGTCCATGCCGCCGCCGCAGACGGCCGCGGGCATCCTCGCCCGCGCCGTCGTGCGCCTGGAGGAACACCCCTTCGAGCCCGGGCTGCGCGGCGGGACCCTGTCGCTGTTCGAGCACGTGGGGCCGGAGATGGGCTTCGGCAAGCGCCTGCTCTTCGCGAACACCTGGCTCTTCGCGCCCCTCATCGAGCGGCAGATGGCCCAGGCGCCCTCCACGAACGCCAGCATCCGCACCACCTTCGCGGCCACCATGCTCGAAGGCAGCCCCAAGCCCAACGTGCTGCCCTCACAGGCGCGCGCGGTGCTCAACGTCCGCCCGCTTCCGGGTGACAGCCTGGAGGACGTGCGCGCCCACGTGCGCGACGTGGTGGACGACGCGCGCGTGGAGCTGCTCGCAGAGGGTGATGAGGCCTCGCCGGTGTCGCGACTGGACACGGAGGGCTGGCGGCAGTTGCAGCGCAGCATCCGCCAGGTGTTCCCGGACGTGCTGGTGGCGCCCTTCCTCACCGTGGCGGCCACCGACTCCCGCCACTTCCATCCCTTGAGCGACAGCGTGTACCGCTTCATGCCCGTGCGCATGACCCGCGAGGACCTCGCGCGCATGCACGGCCGCGACGAGCGGCTCTCCGTCGCGGGCCACGCCGCCGCCATCCGCTTCTACGCGCAGTACCTGCGCAACACCACGCGCTAGGGCGTGTCCGCGAACGGCGGTGCCGCGCCTCAGGCGCCAGGGAACGGCGCGACGGCCTGCGACAGCTCGTCGAGTCGGGTGAGGACGAGCGTGGGCGCGCGCGAGCGCAGCAGCGCCTCCGTCGCGTAGCCCCACGTCACCGCGGCAGTGGCGATGCCCTCGGCCGCGGCGGCCTCGATGTCTCGCACCTCGTCGCCCACGGAGAGGGCCTCCGAGGGACGCACGCCCGCTGCCTTCAGCACCTTCCGGAACTTCACGCGCTTGCCGAAGATGCCCGCACCGCAGGCGTAGTGGCGGATGCGCGCGGACGCCACCGGCCCGAGCACGAGGCGCACGTTCTGCTCTGAGTTGGAGCTCACCACGGCGAGAGCAATGCCCCGCGCCTGGAGCTGCTCAAGCAGCGCCTCCACGCCCGGGAAGAGCGGGATGCGGTGCGCGTCGCGCGTGACGAGCTTGCGCATGTGCGCGGCGATGAAGGGCATCTTCCAAGCGGGCACGCCGAGGTGCGCGACGATGGCCCGGGTGTCCTGCCCCCGCAGCGCCTCGAGTTCCTCCGCGCTGACGCTGCGAAAGCCATAGCGCCGGGCCACGTCGTTGAAGATGCCGCGCATCCAGTCCGCGCTGTCCGCGAGCGTGCCGTCGAAGTCGAAGATGACCAGCCTGTATCCCATGGGTGCCTTATGCGCCGCGGACCTTCGCGGGTGCGCGCGACATGCAAGCATAAGTCGGCGCCAGGGGATCGCGGTTCCGCGCCCGCACAGCCAGCCCCGAGGGCATCGTCCGTATCCCTTCGTGGAGCCCCCTGCCCTTCCGGGCCACCGGGGCACCTCCGCCGCGAGAGGACTCGTCGCGGCGACCACCCCCACGGAGATGCCGGTGCAGACGTACGACCTGTTCGCCCCCACCACCGAGGCCGAGCGCCACGCCCGGTATGCGCGCATGCGCACGGAGCCCGGGCTCTGCCGCATCGCCCCCTTCGGCGCCTACGCCGCCGCCCGCTATGACGATGTGCGCACCTTGCAGAAGGACGCGCAGCGCTTCTCCTCCGAGGCGCTCGCGACGACGGCGGAGCCGCCCTGGCTGGGCCCGAACCCGGTGGCCCGCTCGCTCGTCACCCGGGATCCGCCGCGCCACACACAGCTTCGCGCGCTGCTCAGCCGCGCCTTCGGCCCTACCGGCATGGCGCGGCTGGAGGCCCAGGTGCGCCACGAGGCCCAGACGCTGGCCGAGGCCGCCGTCCACCAGCGCGAGGTGGACCTGGTGGATGCCTTCTCCTTCGTGCTGCCACGCAACATCATTGGCCGGATGCTCGGGTTGGAGCCGTCCACCTTCACCGGGTTCAAGCGCTGGTCGGTGAACATGGGCCTCATCACCTCCGCGTTGCCCGCGCAGCACCAGGACATCCGCGACACCGTGAAGGAGATGGAGGACTACCTGGGGGACGTCATCGCCGCGCGCCGCCGCCAGCCGGGGGAGGACATGGTGAGCGACCTGCTCCGGGCCGAGGTGGAGGGACAGCGGCTCACCGACGCGGAGGTCCTCTCCTTCCTCTTCCTGCTACTGCCCGCGGGCATGGAGACGACGGCGCAGCTCATCGGCAACGCGGCCATCCTCCTCGCCCGCTTCCCCGAGCACCTGGAGCAGGCCCGGGCGGACCGCGCGCACATCCCCCGCTTCCTGGAAGAGGTGCTCCGCTACGAGCCCCCCGCGCAGTTCGCCTTCCGCGTCGCGACGTCGGACGTGGAGCTGTCCGGGACGCCCATTCCGGCGGGCAGCCTCGTCATGGGGCTGGTGGGAAGCGCCAACCGCGACGAGCGCGTCTTCGAGCAGCCGGACGCCTTTCTTCCCGGCCGGGACAAGGCAAGCCAACACCTCTCTTTCGGCCACGGCATCCACTTCTGCCTGGGAGCGCAGCTCGCGCGGCTGGAGGCCCGGCTCGCGCTGGAGGCGCTCGTCCCGCGCATCCGCGCCCTGCGGCTGCGCTCCCAGGACATCGAGTGGCTCCCGGGGCTCACCATCCACGGGCCCCGGACGCTCCCCGTGGAGCTCATCCCGGCCTGAAGCCGGGACGCCAAGTGGCCCGGACCAGGGGGTACACCACGTGGGCCAAGGTGGGGAGGTTCCTCGCGTCGTTGGAAAAGAGAGGGGGACGTATCCTTCCGGTGCCCCCATCCGTTCTCCCGGCATGACCCCACCGCCAGACCCACTCCCGACGACATTGCGCAGCTCGTGGCAGCGCTTCCTCGACGTCTACGAGCCGCACCGCTCGGAGCTCTACCGCTACAGCCGCTACCTCACCCGCAGCCCGTGGGATGCCGAGGACCTGACCCAGGACGCCCTCGCGCGCGCCTTCGTCACGCTGGGCCAACTGGGCGCCTCTCCGCCCAACCCCCGCGCGTGGCTGCTGCGCGTCGCCACGAATCTGTGGATCGACCGCGCGCGCCGGGCACGGCCGGAGGAGGCCCCCACGGAGGCCGCGCCCGTTCAAGCCGACCCGCGCCCCACCCGTGAGGCGGCCGGGACGCTGCTCGTGCGGCTCGCGCCGCAGGAGCGCGCGGCGGTGGTGCTCAAGGACGTCTTCGACCTCTCGCTCGAGGACATCGCCGAGACGCTCTCGACGACGACCGGCGCGGTGAAGACGGCGTTGCACCGGGGGCGTGGCAAGCTCTCGGACCCCGAGGCGGCGTCAGCGCGCGCGCCTGCCCCGGGCGCCCTCGATGCCTTCTGCGCCGCCTTCAACGCGGGCGACCTGGACGCGCTCACGGGGCTCCTGCTGGACAGCGCCATCGTCGAGGTGGTGGGGGCGACGACGCAGTACGGCCCGGAGGCGGCGCGGCGCACCGTGCTGTACGGCATGCTCTTCGGCGTCGAGCGGATGGTGGACGCCGAGCGGCGCGGCGGCATCGAGCCGCGCTTCATCCAGGGCGTGCGCGCCGTCGCGCCGCGGGTGGAGGCCCGCGAGCACCGCGGCAGCTGGATCCTCCTGCACTGGTACTCGCACGTGGACGGAGACGCCGTGCGCGCGCTCACCCGTGTGCGCTTCGAGGAGGGCCGCGTCGCGCACCTGGCCAATGCCTTCTTCAGCCCGGACCTTCTCGCGGAGGTGTGCACGGAGCTCGGCGTGCCCTTCCGCTCCAACGGCCACCGCTTCTGGATCGAGGGCTGCTGCTGATGCGCACGCTCCACTTCCACCCGCTCTCCTCGTTCTGCCAGAAGGTGCTCATCGCGCTCTATGAACTCGGGCTGCCGTTCGAGCGGCGCTTCGTGGACCTCGGCGCGGCCACCGACAGAGAGGCGCTCGCGCGGCTCTGGCCGTTCTGCCGCTTCCCGGTGCTCGAGGACGGCGGCCGCGTCGTCGCCGAGTCGAGCATCATCATCGAGCACCTGGACCCGGGGCTCATCCCCTCCGACCGGGAGTCGGCCCTGGAGTGCAGGTTCCTCGACCGGGTGTTCGACCTGAACGTGAACGAGCCGGTGGGCAAGGTCGTCACCGACCTGTTGCGGCCCGACGGTGAGCACGACAGGCTCGGGGTCGAACGCGCGCGCGGCACGCTGCGCACCGCGTACGACGTCCTCGACGCGCGCCTGCGAGGCAGGGCCTGGGCGGTCGGCGATGCGTTCACCCTCGCAGACTGCGCCGCGGCGCCCGCGCTCTTCTACGCGGCCCGCGTCGAGCCGCTCCAGCACCCGCACCTCACCGCGTACTTCGAGCGGCTCCTCGCACGGCCCTCGGTCGCGCGCGTCTTCGAGGAGGCGCGGCCCTACCTGCACCTCTTCCCCGTGAAGTAGGTGCCCTCCCGGGGAAGTGCTTCAGGTCGCGTCGTTGTCGCGCAGCCAAGCCAGGCGCTCCGCGAACTGCTGGAGCGTCTTCACCTGGGGCGATTCCAGGTAGTACCGCCGCTCGTAGTCCTCGATGGCGGAGGGCGTGAGCGGCGCGTCTCCGCGGTCCCACGCGACGTTGTAGACGGCGCGGAACTTCTCGATGTCGAAGGGCTCCTTGCCAGACGTGGCCCGGGCCTTCGTCACCTGCTCCCGCTCGGTCTCCTTGCGCTGCTGGAGCGCGTCGCGGAGTTGCTTCAGGGTGTCTTCGGCTGATGTCGGCATGCGCGTTCCTCGAGGGTGCAACACTCATTCAGGCTAAGGCCGCGAGCGGCCCGCTTCAACCCATGGATGAAGCGGGCACCCGCTGCGCTCACGCTGTCTTCTTCGAGTGCTGTTCCAGCGCCTCTCCCAGCGTCTTGCCCTTGTACTCGGTGAGGCGGGCCCGCATCTTCTGCGCGAAGTCGGGGTTGGTGATGCCGCCCACCTGCCGGTCGATGAAGGCGTCGTCGATGATGGTGTTCTTCACGCGGTCGGCCTCGGCGGCGGGGTTCTCCGTGACGGCCTTGTTGAAGAGGGCCTGCTTCTCCGGCGTGTCCGGCCCGAACCACGTGCCGCCGCGCTTCTCCGCCACCAGCACCTGCTTGCCGCTGCTGTCCGTCACCAGGAGCTTGTAGTCGGTGATCTTCTCGTTCTCGATGACGCCCTTGAACTCGCCGGGCCGCCCGGCGAGCAGCTCGGCGCGATTCTGGCGCACGCCCTTGAAGCCGCCCTCCACGGCGTCGAACGGCACGAGCGGGTCCGCGGTGCCCGGGTTGCGCATGAGCACCCGGACGCTGGACGTCTCCAGCGGGACCTCCAGGTCGACGATCTTCACGTTGCGGCCTTCCACGGCCTTCAACATGCGCGGGATGTCGCTCTCACCAGCGAAGCGCTTGTCGTAGACGACCGAGCTGTTCGGCCGGGAGAGCATCTCATTCTCCACCCGCTGCGAGATGATGGAGCCTTCCACGTGCGCCTGGGACGTGGAGATCTTCCCGCCGTGCTGTTCGGCGATCTGCGCCTTGATGGGGTCCGGGTTGAGGGCGCCGCTCAGCTCGCCCTGGTCGTCCAGGACCTTGCTCTTGAGGTGCGGGTCGTTCTTCACGGCCGTCGTCTTGCCTGCGGCGGTGTTGCCGCGCAGGGCGTAGACGGTGTTGGGCTCCAGGCGATCAGACAGCGTCTGCGCCTTGTCCAGCTCGGTGTTGAGCAGCTTCTGCTGGAACTCACGCCGTTCGGGGACCCAGTTCTTGGGCTCCTCCAGCCACTTCCACAGCGAGCCGTCCTTGGGGGGCTCTCCGACGGTGAAGGCCTCGAAGGTGCCCACCTTGCCGCCCGAGCGCTCCAGGATGGCCTGACGGACCTCGTAGCTGCCGGTCGTCTTCCCCGTGCGCAGGTCCGCGGCCTTGACGATCTTGAGGACGTCCTTGGCGTTCTCCGGCGTCACCGTGCCTTCGAAGACGCGACCCTCGGAGGTCGTGAAGCGGATGTTGGGGCCGTCGGTCTGGAGCGCCCCGCCCTTGCCCCGCACCTCGCGGAAGAGCTGCCCGGCCTTGGCCGTGCCCGCGCCCACCACGCCACCCGTCACGGCCCCCACGGTGCCGTCGATGACAGCCCGCTTGCCCACCTGGACCAGGCCATCGCCGACGCCGTTCTCCCACGTCTCGCTGCGCGTGGCCGCGTCGAAGGCGCCACCCGCGGCGCCGCCCACCGCGCCTTCCTTCGCGCCCTGGACGACCGCGGCCTTGACGGACGTCTCCACCGTTTCGCGCACCGCGGTGGTGGCGACCTCCTTCGCCGCCGTGGTGGCGCCCGTGCGGGCACCGGCCGTCACGGCACCCGCGCCCTTGCCCACGGGCAGCACGGCCGTTCCGCCCTCCACCGCGCCAATGCCGGCCTGGCGCAGCAGCTCCTGGCCTCCGGCCGCGTCACCCTGGAGGGCCGCGTAGGTTCCCACGCGCGTCGCCGCGCCCAGGGCCGCATAGCCCGCGATGGCCAGCGGTGTGGCCGCGCCGCCCGTGCCGATGACGGCCGCGGTGGTGACCACGACGACGGCGGCGCTGGCGGCGCCATCCGCCAGCGAGTCCTTGCTCGTCTGGAGCGACTTCACGTCGTCCGCGGCATAGCCGGTGAGCGTGTTGGCCCGCTGCGTGTCGCCGCTCTTGATGGCGGTGTCCGCCCGTGTCAGGTCGCGGTTGATGCGGTCGTTGTCGGACTCGCCCTTGAAGGTCCGCTGGACGCCATCGAGCACCCAGGTGCCAAAGCCCGACTCGTTCGCCTGCTGTTCGCGCAGGCGGCGCACGCGCTCCTGCGCCGCGTTGGGATCATTGGGATCCACCGCGCCCAGGTCGTAGTTCTGGTTCAGCAGCTCCAACTGGTCGCGGCCATCCAGCTCCGAGTCCAGCTCCGCGCGCAGGTCCTTGCCGTACTTCTGCTTGTAGGCCGCGGCGATGTCGTCGAGCTCGGGCTTGGACTTGCCCTCCAGCGTCTGGCGGATGGCCTCCTCGTCGGTGCCCGCGCCATCCATGGCGAGCTGGAGCTTCTCCGCGGCGGCCTCCGCCTGGGCCTTCTTGTCGCCCGGCGCGGGAGGGTTGAGCAGCCGCAGCGTCACGTCCGCGTCCGCGCCGCCCCAGCCGCGGATCTCGCTCTCCAGCGACTTGCCCGTCTGCTTCTCGTACTCGGCCTTGATGGCGGTGAGCTGATCCGGCGTCTTGCCCTCCAGCACCTTGCGCACGCCTTTTTCGTCCGCGCCCGTCCAGCCGCTCATGGACTCGCGGATGCGCGCCGCGTCCGCCTGCCCGGGGTTGCCCTGGAGCAGGCCCATGGCGCGGTCATAGTCCTCGCCGCCCAGCTCGTCCTTGAGGCGGCTGGCGACGGCGGGGTCCTGGGCCAGCAGGGCGCGCTGTTCGGGCGTCGCCTTCTCCAGGCGCTCGAAGATGCGATCCTCGTCGGTGCCCAGGCCGTCCATGTCCCGCTTCAGGCCGTCCTTGAGGGCCTGGGTCTCCAGCTCCAGCTTCTGCTGGGGCGTCTGGGCCTGGCTGGCGCCGAGCAGGCTCCGGGCGCGCGACATCTCGTCCGTGTCCAGCTCCTTGCCGAGCTTGGACAGCATGAAGTCCTCGGCGGACTGACCCGCGGGGGCGCCGCCGTTCAGCTCCGCGAACTTCTGGGCAATGGCCTTGCGCTCGTCGGGCGAGCGCTTCTCCAGCGTCTTGAGGACCTCTTCCGAGGAGCCGAACACGCCGTCCAGTTCGGACTGGATGACGACCGCGTCGTTCTTGGGAGCATCCGCGCTCAGCAGCGCCTGGGCGCGCTTCCAGTCATCCCCGCCCAGCTCGTCCTCGAGCTTGGCGTCCAGGTCCTTGTTGTAGTGGTCCTTGTAGGACTGGCGGATGAGGTTGATCTGCTCGGGGGTCTTTCCCTCGAGCGTCTGGAAGATCTTGTCCTCGTCGGTGCCGGCTCCGAAGACGCCACCGTCCGTGGCCTCGTAGAGCGCGGTGGCATCCTTGCTGGCCTGCTCGGCGGTGTACGGGGGCGTGGCGGGCTTCTGCGGGGCGCTGGCGGTCGTCGTGCCCGGAGGCGAATCCGCGACCATCATCCGCTGGAGTTCCGGAGCGACCTTCGCGTCCGTGATGGCCTTCTGACGCTCCGCCGAGCCCGGGGCCGCGGAGAAGATCTTGTGAGCCGAGTTCGCGGACAGCGTCCCCGACTGCCGGTATTGTGGCTGATCCTTCAGGAAGGCCTGGAGGTTGTCGTAGCTCTTGCCGCTGGAGGGGTCGACGACGCGCTCACCCTGCCGGACGACGACGTGGCCGGACTGCCCTTCCTGGCCGGGACGCGTGTCCTTGAGGAACACCAGTTCGGAGCGGGCCCTGAGCGCGGGGGTCGCCTTGTCCACCCAGTCCGCCGCCTTGTCCAGGCAGTTGGCCTGGGCGTCCCGGGCATTCTCCGTCAGCAGCGAGCTGGCCGGCGGGGCCAGCTGGGGGCCTTCCCGGGGCGTGGTCCGGTCGAAGGTGGATTGCGCGTTGCTCGGGACAGCGTTCGCCGCGGGCTTGGGCGCGACATTCGCGGGCGCGGGCGGGGCCTCCGGCGGCGGAGCCACCGTGGGGCGACGCGCCGTCAGCGGCTCGCGAGGACGATTGTTGCCAGTTCCGTCGATACCCATGCGCATCCCCCAGTACGGCGCAGCAAGAATGAGGAGGGCCGCTCACGTCGGGCCCACCCGAACCCCTCAAGCGATTATCAAAGAATGCACCCTCGCGGTTGCGTCCCTTGCCGCGGTCGGACGTGGGCCCTGGAATTCCAGGGGGTTGGACGCCACCCCCTCCCCCATCAGCGCCGGGCGGTGCTGTTGGCGACGCGGGCCTGGGGCGGGCTGAATGACAGCTCACGCAGGCGCATCTGGAGGGTCGCGAAGCTGTCCATGCGACGTGGTGAGTCCTTGTCCTCCGCGCGCAATGCCAGACGCGTTTCGACTTCCAGCTCGAAGCGCGTGGGCCACAAGCGGTCCAGACTGAAGGTGCAGCCGCCCTGGCCCTGCACATAGGTTCGCAGGGACTCGCCGCCCCGGGTCGTGCGGAGGTTCTCCGGCGCGGGCTGGGGCTTCGAGGTGGACTCCAGCTCCAGCCTCAAGCCGAAGCCCGTGGCCTCCCGCGTCTTGAGCTCCAGGGTGGTGCGAGCACCGGCGAGGGGCCCCTTGCCCGGCAAGGGAGGGGACCAGCGGGCGCCCAGGCCCACGGCTTCGGTGGGGAGGATGCGCCCCAGGCCCCCGAGGGTGGACGTCACCTGCTGGAGCTGCTCGCGCAGCGGGGGGGCCATGTCCGCGGGCAGCTTCAGCGTGAAGCCCTGGGCGCGCCCGTCCGCGCTCACGCGGCCTTCGCCCTTCAGTCCGGGCAGGGGTTCCAGCTGCGCGTGGAGCTTCTCCACGGCCTGGGGCGGAGTGCCGGGCTGGATGAGGAGCGCCGCGCTTTCGAGCGTGAAGTGGAAGCGCACCTCCCCCGAAGTGGACACGCCGAGCACCTCCGCGGCGAGCACCATCTGGACGCCCGGGACGGGAGGGAGCGGCGATTTCTGGCCCGCGTCCTTGATGACGCCATGGCTCTCGGTGCGGACGCGGATGCGTTGCACGCTCCCGACAAGAGGGCTGAGTCGCAGCGGCGCATGGGGAGCACTGCCTCGATCGAGGACTTTCATGGGAGCGGGATGTTAGCCCTTTCGGGGCCTCCGCTGGGGCGGCCCCGCTCAGCGCGCGGTGTTGAACTGCCGCTCGTACACCTCCCGGTGTGACGTGGACCTGGGCCCGGTGCCATGGCGCACATCCAGCCGCTCCAGCGCGATGGCCGAGCGCAGGTCGCTGATGGCCACCCGCCGCTCATCCTTGGTGAGGCTCTCGGGCAGGTCCTTCACCTTCTTGTCGTAGGAGATGTAGTCGCCCAGATACCAGCCCGTCATCATGTCCTCCATCTTCGCGTGTTTGCCCACCAGCAGCTCATTGGCGCATTTGCCGGTGTGCAGCATGCCTTCGACCTCCACCTCCATCTTCTTCTGCGCGTACTCGGGCGCGGTGCCGACCTTCTGTTTGGCGCGGGTGTTCAGGGTCTCGAACCGGTCCCAGCGGTGCGCGTTGTTCATCTCGAACAAGAAGGTGCCCGCCGCCGCCTGGTGGTTCCCGCTCTTGAGCACGTCGTCCATGTACACGGTGACCTTGTTGCCCGACGTGGTGCGCGAGGTCATCGAGCGGCCATTGCTGCTGCCCGCCGCGACGCGGACGTCCGCGTCGGACGTCTCCTCCAGGCGCTTCAGGGCCGTGGGGCTCTTCGCCAGGAGTTGGGCGGAGTTGCCGTAGCCCAGCCGCGCGAAGTCCTGGAGGACGCGGTTGGGGAGCTGCTGGATCTCCTCCTCGGAGATCTGCTTGATGGCGTTCGGGTTGCCGGCCGAGGGCGGCGGGGTCTGCGGCGCGGGGGCGTCGATGCCGGGCCTGCGCCGGGCATCGAAGGCGTCCTGCCGCCGCGTCTTGACGTCCTGCAGGTACTGGGCAGGCCTGTTGTCGCGGGCCAGCAGCATCTTCACCTGCCCCTCGTCCTTGACGTTGAGGCGCATGCCCTTCTCCTTGAGAAAGGCATTGAAGCCCGCGGGCGTGCCGGTCGCGTCGGGGCGCTGGTCGCGAAGCGATTTCGTGTACGCCTTCGTCAACCCCGCGAGGTCATCCCGGGGGGCGAACGATTTCGTGTCTGGAGATGCGCGCGTCCGGGGAGCGTCCGCCGCATTGGGGGTGGAGTTGGCGCGGGTGGGCGCGGGCGCCCGGGGCAATATGGGGAGCTTGGAGCTGAAACGCACTGGGGGTCTCCTGGGGAAAAGTCTGGCTTTAGCTGGCAATGCGGCGCGCCGCCCAGGGGACCCGGGGTCGTGTCCTATGGAAGGAAACGGACGAAGTTGACGATCTGCGGGGTGCCCGTCGGGAGGTCGGCGAACTCGCCCCAGGCGATGGTCACCTGCCCCTGGGCGTTGAGCTGGAAGGAGGGATGCAAGGCCGACCGCGTCGCGGAGGACACGCGGACGGGCGCGCCCCAGGTGCTGCCAGTCCACCGCTGGAGGTAGACGTCGGCCACATCGCCGGGGCCATCCTCGTCCCAGGCCACCACCGGGTTGCCGGAGGTGTCGAGCCGCAGCGTCGTGTTGCGCAGGTGGGTCGCGGGCTCCTGGGTGCCCAGCGCGTCTCCCAATGGCTCCCAGGTGCTCCCGGTCCAGCGCCGGACGTAGAGCCGGGACACGAGCCCCCCCTCGGGCTGGTACTCCGCCCACGCCACCACCGGGTTTCCTTGCGCATCGAGCGCGAGCGAGGCCTTGCTCGCGGACGTCTCCCCGTCGAGCGCGTCGAGCGGTCCGCCCACGGGCTCCCAACTGTCGTCGGACCAGCGCCGCACGTGGACCCGGCGCGGCCCGAGGGTTCCCTCCGGGGTTTCGGTGGACTCGGTCCAGGCCACGAACGGGGTGCCGTCCGCCGCGAGCTGGAGCGAGGCCCAGACGGCATCGGTGTCCCCGGCTTCAGCGCTGAGGGGTTCGCCCAGGGAGGCCCAGCCGGCTTCCGTCCACCGCGCGACCCGGATCCCCTGCGGGAGCGAGCCGACGCCTTCTTCCCAGGCCACCACCGGTTGGCCCTCCGCATCGAGTCGCAACGACGGTCCGTAGGCGGCTCCGTTCGTCGGACACAGCGGGGCCAGCACCTTCGTCCATGTCTCGCCGGACCACCGCTGCACGTGGATGCAAACCGGCCCGCCCTCGCCAACCCGCTCGCTCCACGCAACGACGGGATGATCCGTGGCGTCGAGCTGGAGCGACGGGTCTCGCGCGGGCGTCCAGTCCCGCAAGGCCCCCAGCG